>JAUTWY010000514.1 GCA_030838305.1 Acidobacteriaceae bacterium | reverse complement strand
TGTCGATGGCAAGCTCAACCGCATGGCGAACCTCATCGTCGAGTCCGTCGCCGAAATATTCTTTGGCCACGCCTAGTTTCAGGCCGCGCACTGGTTTTTCAAGCTCGGCAACATAATTCGGCACCGGCACATCAGCGGAGGTTGAATCCAGCGGGTCGTGCCCGGCAATCGTTTGCAACACAATGGACGCATCTTTCACCGTCTTCGCGAGCGGACCAATGTGATCGAGCGACGAGGCAAACGCGATCAGTCCGTAACGCGAGACCCGACCGTAGGTTGGCATCAATCCCACCACGCCGCAGAACGATGCAGGCTGTCGGATCGATCCTCCTGTATCGGAACCGAGGGCGACCACTGCCATGTCCGCGGCAACCGCCGCCGCCGAACCCCCCGAAGATCCTCCTGGCACGCGTCCTAAATCGCGCGGATTGCGAACGGGATGAAACGCGGAGTTCTCATTCGAAGAGCCCATGGCAAACTCGTCGCAGTTCGTCTTGCCGAGGACCACCGCTCCGGCCGCCTCCATCCGCACCACGGCTGTGCAATCGAAGGGTGGAATATATTTGTTGAGAATCTTCGATCCCGCCGTCGTGCGCACTCCGCGGGTTGATATCACATCTTTGATCGCGACCGGAACCCCGGCCAGCGGCGGTAATGGTTTGCCCTCAGCGGCCATGCGGTCGATGCGGTCAGCCTGCTCAACTGCGCGCTCTTTGCAGAGCGTAAGAAACGCGCCAATTTGTCCATCTTCTTTTTGTATGCGCGCGTAATGCGCCTCGGCCAGCGCGAGCGCAGTCGTCTTACGCTCCTGCACCGAGGAGCGGACGGACTCAATAGTGAGCGACGGAAAATTCATGAATGAGTCTGGAACTTGCCCGAAGGGTCAGCCGCTGGCTGGTCAAGTTCCGAGTTAAACACTCGCCAGATTTTCTGAACGGTCTCGGCCTGGTCCCAGCCTTTGGCTTCGCTCAAGGCGTCTGCAACGTGGCGAACCAGGTCTGTGAGAATGATTCCCCGGACCGTTCGCTCCTCGTCTCCCCAGCCATCCACGTTAAGGCAGCAGTGCAAACCCCCATGCGCTGCCCATGCTCGGAGCATCTCCCGAGCATTCTTGTCCGAACGAGCACTCGGAGGAACCGGTAATTGATTGTCCACAGATCCTCGTGCCTATCTCTCAATCACCTTCGGAACTCGAAAAAACGTACCATCCGCATCTGGCGCGTTCTCCAGCGCGACTTCTTGAGTCAAAGACCTGCGTAGTCCTTCCACCACATCTTCGCGACTCGCATACGCGAATCTCTCGCTCCCCTGCTTGGAACCGTCAACGCCGTAGCGGTCCGACACCTGCGCCATCGGTTCCACCTTCGATGTATCCAGTTCGTTGAGACGTTCGATGTAATCGAGAATCGAATTCAGATCGCGCAACATGCCGGCGCGCTCTTCCGAGGAAAGCTCCAGATTCGCCAAGTCGGCGACATGAACAACGTCTTTTTCTGTGATTTTCATGTTTCTGCCGACTTCAGTTCTTTTCCTGCCGGAGCACGAACTCAATCCTCTCCACCTTCTGTCCGGCATACCGATTCAGCGTAGCCAGATAACGTGGAGCCAGATTTTGCATTTCGCGCTTCCAGCCCGCATCCGGAACCTCGACCCGCAACACGGCATTGGAAAACTCGAGAGCTCGGGTGCGTTCGGCAACCACCGACCCGCAGACCAGAGGCCAAGCCAGCAACGGAGCCTCACCTTGCGGCACGCGTCGCAATGAACCGAGTACGATCTTTTCTAATCCCGTGCCTGCCTGCTGCACATCCACTCCCGCTGGTCTGATTTGCGATCCATCGATTGTTGGAGATTCCGATTTTAGCACTCCTATACCCGCTCGTGGCTTGGGATGGGCGCGGCGCGTCAGATGGGAAACTGGCGCCTGACGAACTCCAAAGCGGATTCGCGCGCCAGCAACCGCCCTTCAAGCTGAGCATCTTCGACCGCTTCTAAAATCTTACGGAACTTTGACCCCGGCGTATATCCGGCGGCAATCAGATCGTCGCCGGTCAGCAGCCGCGTGGGGCGAATCTTCTCCGGAGGAATCTCAATGAGCTTTTTCTGAAGGAACTCGTAGGTGCTGAGATTACCGTGGCTGGCCAGGCTGTCGGCACGGTGCAACGCAAGATGTTCGTCAAATGCGGGCAAACGAAGAAACTTCTTCAGCGTCGATTCCTTCATGCGCGAAACGTGTCCGAACCGCATGTGATTGTCGACCAACGCCAGCACCTGGCCTGCATCGTGCTTCGAAAACCGCAGCCGCTCGCAGATTTCTTCCGCAATCTTGACGCCCACATCCACATGGCCGTCGAACCGGATGCGGTCGGGTGCCACGCGGAACGTTGCGGGCTTACCCACGTCGTGCAGCAACGCTCCCCAAGCCAGCGTCGCCGGACAAGGATTTGGCAGATGATCGAGAAGCAGCAGCGTGTGCACGAACACATCCCCTTCAGGATGAAACTCAGGTGGTTGCTCAACACCTTTCATCACCGAAATTTCCGGCAGCACTTCTTTGAGCAGACCGCTCTCATCCAGCAGGAGAAAAGCGCGCCGGGCATGGCCTTCGGTGAGCATCCGGGTGAGTTCATCGCGCACGCGCTCGCGTGAGACCGCCTGAATTTCTTGGGCTCGGCGCTGGATGGCAGCAAGCGTCTCAGCTTCAATTTCGTACTCGAATCGTGCCGCAAAGCGTACGGCCCGCAACATGCGCAATTTGTCTTCCGCGAAACGGCGCTCGGGATCGCCGATCGTGCGGATAATGCCGGCTTCGAGGTCTTTTCGTCCGCTCACGAAGTCGAGCACTTCGCCGCTCGCCGGATCAAGCATCATGCCATTGATCGTAAAATCCCGGCGTGCGACATCTTCGCGAGGATCTTGACTGAAACGCACTTCATCGGGACGGCGACCGTCGGAGTATCCGAGATCGCTGCGGAAGGTAGCAACTTCGACAGCTGGGGATTTCTGCGGGGCGCTCTCATCGCCGTTGCTGCGCTGATTTTTCGGCAAGGGCACCAGGACGACGCCGAACTGCGCGCCCACCGCATACGTCTCAGGAAAGAGTTCCATCACTTGCTGGGGAGTTGCGCTGGTCGCCACGTCGTAGTCCGTGGGCTCGCGATTCAGCAGAAGGTCGCGCACGCATCCGCCCACCAGGTAGGCGGGAAAGCCGCGCTGGCGCAGGACTTGAATGATCGAGATGGCAAAATCTTTCAGCACCCGAACCTCTGTCCCTCGCGAATTGAGCGCTCCAGGACGTTTTGAATTAATCTAGAATGAAAACTCTGAAACCTAACCTGATTATGCCAGACGCCTACATCCTCGGCATTGAGAGTTCCTGTGACGAGACCGCCGCTGCGGTAGTGCGCTCGGGAGAGCAAGTTGTCTCGAATGTTGTGGCTTCGCAGATCGCGATGCATCAGCCCTACGGCGGCGTTGTGCCCGAGTTGGCATCGCGAGAGCACTTGCGGGCAATCGTTCCCGTGGTGCGGCAGGCCCTGGCCGAGGCGAATCAGACTTACAAGTCCCTGGACGCGATTGCCGTCACGCAAGGCCCCGGCCTTGCTGGCGCGCTGCTGGTGGGCATCAGTTATGCCAAGGCTCTGGCTTTCGCTCTTGACAAGCCGCTAATCGCGGTCAACCATCTCGAAGGCCACATTCATGCTGTTCTGCTCGAAGAACGGCAAAAGGGTAATCGCGAACTGCAATTTCCGGTGCTGGCTCTGGTTGTCTCGGGTGGGCACACTCACCTCTACTTAGCCGCACAGACGAACGAGGCTTGGACTTACGAGAATATCGGCCATACGCGCGACGATGCCGCCGGTGAAGCCTTCGACAAGGTGGCGAAGCTGCTTGGCTTGGGATATCCGGGAGGCCCCATCATCGACCGGCTCGCTCCACATGGCGATCCAACCGCCGTTAAGTTCCCGCCATCGCAGATCAAGCACCGCGATCGGCGGGACCGGCGCGGTCCGAAGGAAACGGAAACCGACCGCCCGCGCTTCGACTTTTCCTATAGCGGGATCAAGACAGCCATGCTGCGTTATGTCGAAGTTCACGGCATGCGCGATTCAATCGAGATCCGCCGCAAGTCTTTGGCGATGATCCCAAAGCCGAAGCTCGAAGACTACCTCGCCAATTGCGACAAGCAAGCGCGGGACCTAGTCGCCTCTTTTCAGCGCGCGATCGTGGAAGATTTGACGGGCAAGACTCTGGCCGCGGCACGCGCCTATGATGTCGCCACCGTTTTCGTCACTGGAGGTGTGGCGGCGAACAACGAATTGCGCCGAACCTTCGAGCAAAGCGGTGCTCAGGAGGGGCTGCCGGTGTACTTTCCGTCACGGCCGCTTTCCACCGATAACGCCGCTATGATTGCGGCCGCGGCTTACCCCAAATTCCTGGCAAGAGATTTTGCTGCGATGGATTTCTCTGCCGAGGCCAGCCTGGCCTTGCGCTAGTCGTGCCGGTACAGAATAAACTGCGCTTCGAAATGTGCTCAC
>JAUTWY010000474.1 GCA_030838305.1 Acidobacteriaceae bacterium | reverse complement strand
CCGCGGGATATCAAGTTGCGCAGGAGTGGTATCAGTCGAAAGATAGAACGCGCGTGCCTATGTTCCTAGTGCACAAGAAAGGGTTGAAGAAGGATGGCCGCAATCCCACGCTGCTCGCGGCTTATGGAGGATTCAACCTCAGCCTGACTCCGGCCTTCAATCGCGCCGCTTATTTGTGGATGGAGCACGGCGGAGTTTATGCCGTGGCTAATTTACGTGGCGGGGCGGAGTTCGGCGAAGATTGGCACCGCGCCGGCATGCTCGACAAGAAGCAAAATGTTTTTGATGACATGATTGCGGGCGCGGAACATTTGATTGCGGAAAAATACACAGACAAAGATCATCTGGCGATTCAGGGAGGGTCGAATGGCGGGCTGCTGATGGGAGCGATGATCACGCAACGTCCCGACCTGTTTCGCGCGGTGGTGTGCCAGGTGCCGCTGCTCGACATGCTGCGCTATCAGAATTTCCAGATTGCCAAGTTGTGGATTCCGGAGTACGGCAGCGCGGAGAATCCCGAGCAGTTCAAGTGGATCTATGCCTATTCTCCTTATCACCATGTGAAGGCGGGGACGGAATATCCAGCTGTGTTATTTATGACTGCGGATTTCGATACGCGGGTTGATCCCATGCACGCGAAGAAGATGGCAGCTCTGATGCAGGCTTCGGCTAAGAATGGCGGGAGTAAGACGCGGCCGATTTTGTTGAGAATTGAAGCGAAGGCGGGGCACGGAGCGGGGAAACCGGTGACGAAGCAGATTGAGGAGTTTACGGATGTGTATGCGTTTTTGTTTTGGCAGTTGGGGGTGAACTAAGTGGGGCCACGCGGCTTCGCTACGACACGCCGGGTACGTACGAAACGGTGCTATTGGCTTGCCAGCCATGACCTGATCGCGAGGAGCACGAACGATTTCGATTCGCCAAGGACCGCCTCACTGCCAGAGGTTGACAGTAACTGCCGGCGCTGAAGCGCCGCCCTTCGACGTTACCGCCGGCATGCGGCACGAATGGAACGTCGCGTCCTTAACGCTCATCCTTGTACATTTCATTGACAGATCAAAGGTCAAAATCAAGGTCAAAGGCAGCGGACAAGAGTGTCCGCTCCACACCGGCAAGGTCAAAGGCAGTGGGCGGGGGCGCCCGCTCCACAAGCCAAGAATAAAATGATTGGGCGGGTGGTTCGCTGAAGCGAGAGGAGGCATACGGTGCCGACATCGAAGGAGATTCTTCAGGAGCGGTTGGGGCGATACCGGCAGATCACGATCACGGTGGTGGGGAGGAAGTCGGGGCGAAAGATTTCGAGGCCGGTGTGGTTCGTGGTGGAGGGAGAGAAGCTCTATCTCCTGCCGGTTCAGGGATCGAAGACGCAGTGGTACAAAAACGTGCTCAAGAATCCGACGATTGGGATTGATGCCCGCGGTGTGGAGGCGGAGTTTCGGGCTGCACCGATGAAGGGCGCCAAGACGGTGAAGGCGGTGGTCGAGAAATTTCGGGAGAAGTATGGGGCGAGTGATGTGAAGAAGTATTATGCGGGATTTGATGTGGCGGTGTTGGTGAAGTTGGGCTAGGGCCGGGCAGCAGTGCCCGCTCCACACCGGCAAGATTTGTGGCGTCCCATTACATCGACTAACGTTCTCTTCCCGTACCGCAAAAAGTACGTCGCATCTCTGTCAGGTCTACTTTAGTAGGCATTCGACGTCCTCGACAGTAGACATTTCCCCCCAGCTCTAACCTCTTGACTTCATTGAGGCACTCTAAGGCACAGACGAATCAATAACTTACGCCATAAAATTTTGCACTTTTTAAAATGTTCCCGCGGGAACAATCGAACAATCTGCGCGGCGCTGTGGTGGGCAAAAGAAGTGGGCGAGGGCGCGCCCGCTCTACACCTTGATTACTTTCCGTCGTAGGCTTGTTTGAGGCGGGCGATGTCGATTTTGGTCATTTGCAGCATGGCTTGCATGACGCGTTGTGATTTCTTGGGATCTTTGTCTTGCAGCATCTCGCCGAGGACTTTGGGGATAACTTGCCAGGAGAGACCGTATTTATCTTTGAGCCAGCCACATCTTGATTTTTCTCCGCCGGCGGAGAGCTTTTCCCAGAGCTCGTCCACTTCCTGCTGGGTTTCACAGTTGATGAGAAACGAAATGGCCTCGGAGAATTTGAATTGCGGGCCGCCGTTCAGAGCGATGAATCTTTGGCCGGCGAGGTCGAAGGTGGCAGACATGGCAGTGCCTTTGGGGCCGGGGCCGGCATCTCCGTAGCGGGCGACATTTACGAGTTTTGATTCCTTGAAAACAGAGACATAGAAATTCGCGGCCTCTTCGGCTTTGCCGTCGAACCAGAGGAATGGATTTATTTTTTGCATTTGGGGGAAGGAGCGTCCTTTCTCTCGCAAATTATTTCTCTTGCAAATTGTGCGTCTAGTTCGGCCCTTTCATTTTGTCCTTCACGCTGCGGGCGAGCTTCTCGATCTCCTCCGCCTTTCTAAGCACACTGAGAGACAAGACGTTTTCGTTGGATTTGTCGACATACTCTTTCAGCTCTTGCGACAGTCTGAACAACTTGTCGGTATCGGTCTTTAGCTGGGCCTGACGCTCCAGATTGGCTTTCTTGGCCATATTGCGAGCCATGCGCCGCTCGCTCTCATCAGCCTCGCTGGGCGGGGCGCTGGGATCGGCTGCGGCCGGTACCGCGGGTGGCCGAATTCCCTGGCCGACTTTTGCGCCAGAAATTGCGAGAGGCAAACAGCTAGTAAGACAAAGGCAAAGAGTCCGAATGGTTAGTGTGAATCGCACGGCATCCTCGAATGGGGGCATGAAACAGCCGGCCCGTCCTTCAAAGTATGCCACTTTCGAGGAGGACGACAGGAGAAATAATCTGGATGGAGAGAGGAAAAACCTGGCCAGCTTCGGGGGGAAGCTGGCCAATCAAACTTTTGCACCCCGGTTTTACAGCGCGGTTCTTACAGTGCGCTCATATTCGACAAGAACTCGCCGTTCGCCTTGGTTTTGCTCAACTTGTCGATGAGCAACTCCATGGCTTCCACGGGAGACAGCGGGTTCAGCACTTTGCGCAGGACCCAGATTCGCGACAGGTCTTCGCGCGGAATCAGCAACTCTTCTTTACGGGTGCCGGAGCGTTGGATGTCGATAGCGGGGAACACACGTTTATCCACCAGCTTGCGCTCGAGAATGATTTCGGAGTTGCCGGTGCCTTTGAATTCTTCGAAGATGACATCGTCCATACGGGAACCGGTATCGATCAGCGCGGTGGCGATGATGGTGAGCGAACCGCCCTCTTCAATATTTCGCGCGGAACCAAAGAAGCGTTTCGGACGCTGCAAGGCGTTCGAATCCACGCCGCCGGAAAGAACCTTGCCCGACGGGGGAACGATGGTGTTGTAGGCACGCGCCAGACGGGTAATGGAATCGAGCAGGATCACGACGTCACGCTTGTGTTCGACCAGCCGTTTGGCTTTTTCAATTACCATTTCCGCGACTTGCACGTGGCGCGCGGCGGGCTCGTCGAAGGTTGAAGAAATCACTTCGCCCTTCACCGAACGCTGCATGTCCGTAACTTCTTCGGGACGCTCATCGATCAGCAGAACCATCAGGACGACTTCGGGGTGGTTGGTGGTAATGGAGTTCGCCACATTCTGGAGGAGCATGGTCTTGCCGGCGCGCGGGGGAGAGACGATGAGACCGCGCTGTCCCTTGCCGAGGGGCGTGAGCAAATCCATGACGCGGGCGCTGGCGTTTTCGCGGGTGGTCTCAAGCTTCAGGCGCTCCTGCGGATACAGCGGCGTCAAATTGTCGAAGAGGATTTTGTTGCGCGCTTCGTCGGGCGACTCGAAGTTCACCGCTTCAATTTTCACCAATGCAAAATACTTTTCGCCCTCATGCGGAGGCCGCACCTGGCCGCTGATGGTGTCGCCGGTTTTCAGATCGAATTTGCGGATTTGCGAGGGCGAGACATAGATATCGTCGGGACCGGGCAGGTAGTTGTAGTCCGGCGAGCGCAGGAAGCCGTAGCCATCCGGCAAAATTTCCAGCACACCTTCGGCGAAAATGTGGCCTTCTTTTTCGCTCTGCGCCTGCAGGATTTTGAAGATGAGATCCTGCTTACGCAGTCCGCTGGCACCAGGCAGCTCCAAGGTCCTTGCGATCTTGGTCAGCTCGGTGATGTTCTTTTCTTTCAGTTCAGCAATGGTCATGATTCACCTAAACCCGTGCACTAAGACGTATTCGTTAGTGTCTGCGGGAGATTTTCAAAGGAGGGTATTCAGGGAAGACAAAACACCTACAAGGCAGGCGGACAAGGGCTGCTTACGCAGCCCGCCGTTGTGCCTCAGCAAAATTTTCCGGCTCCGACAGGATTTCCTGCCGCTCCGCGCCTGCGATCCGGTCCAACACACCATTCATAGTTTCCTGGATTCTGGTGCTGGGCCGATGGAACTTCCGCGTGGCCTTGGAGGCGAGCTGGCAAAGCATATAACGATTGCGTAATGTCTGTAAAGCGTCAAACACACGATCAGAGCGCATGTCTGTCTAGCTCCTTCCTTATAGTAGGTATGGGCATTTCGCTCGCCCTTGATCCCAGGGAATCGGTTAGAACCTCACAAATAATCCTAAGCCGTTGATTCCACTCAGGTTGTTAAGGATTTCGCACAATTCCTACTCAGAATAGATGCGCGACCGGACTCCGAAGATGCTTGTTTTTCCTGGATTGCAACTCAAGGCCGGGATGCTTTCTGAACAGACCTGGAGACTCCGGACGTCCGTGGAACAACATACTCTACTCGCAAAGGCGAAAAGGGTCAAGACATTTTTCACCGTTTTTCACCGTTGGGAAACCGAATCGCCACTAGATCATTCGGAAAGGGCGCTTCAACGGAGACGGGGGGTGCCGCGCAAGGCTTCGGCTATCTAGAACAGCGTTTACTGCAGCCTTACCATTGGTGGGCTGCAGGAACGGCCTAGGGCGACTAGGGTAATCGCCCGATGGAAAGAAAGCTCTTTTGCGATTAAAGAGTAACTCTGTCTGAAATGAGCCTCGCCGCTTCGGGCTCATAGATGCGAAGGGTTTCTGCGCGCAGGCCTTGTGCACTGAGTTGTTCGGCCGGCGGTTTATATGCCGGAAAAGCGCTCCGCCGCGGACTGACACCAGCCTCTCGCCGCAAAGAAAAAGAAAAGGAGTAACTCACGTGCGAACGTCACTTCGAATCTTGCGCCAAGCGTGCGACTTGCGACAGCCACTAGCCATAGTGGCAGTGCTCATCGTCGTGGTCGCTCTCTCCAATCAGGGCTGGGCAGACTCGTGCCCGGCAGCCATAACCCTTTCCTTGGGTTCGGAGATTTCGTGCACCATCCCCGAGCAAACCCCGGAGACCGCCTTCACCGCCACGCTCACCGGTATATCGTTCACAGCCGAAACCCAGGGTGTCGTGCTGCTTTACGACGATTCCACGCATACCCTGCTCAGCGATGTGGTGATCTTTACGAATGTCGGCGGGGTCGCAACCGTGACTTTTGTCTCCGACACTGACGGCATCCCACTCTCGGCTGAGGGATTGCCCATCCTCGGTCAGTTCACTGAAGGCCACTATAGCGGCTTTATCTCGCTGGCGTTGGGAAACGGCAAGTATCTCCATGCCACGGTCTGCAGCGACGTGGGAGAGACTTCCAGCTGTTCCGGCGCGAGCGATTCCATTAGCCTGGAGGTTTTCACCGCCGTTCCTGAACCCGGAACCTTTCTCATGCTTGGTTCGGGTTTGTTGGGATCAGGCGCGTTGAAACTGTCAGCCGCATCGTTGCGACGGCGCTTGCTGAAACGAACGTGAAGTTAGCATTGGCGGAATTGCAGTAGAAGGCCGCACAGCTCGCCCCACCCCTTCTTGCTCCTGGAAAGGGTGGGGCCGCTTTTTACACCTTCCAATCTTCCCGCCTCATTTGACGGTGATGGTTACGAACGCGCTGTGAATGGCTTTGTAGCCATTATTTGGATTGATGTCCTCAATCGCGAGCTGGTAGGTGCCTGGGCCCGGCAGCGTCACATTTTGATTCATGAATACGCTATTCAATCCCACGCCAGTTGGGGATTCTCCCAGTTTCACGCCGTGAGTATTGTCCCAGACCTGAATCTGATTAACCAGCGGGGTACTCGATCCCGCCTGTTCATAGGCATAGGCGTTGATTGGCACCGTGGTGGTGGGCCAGGTCGAATTATTCGCGGGCGAGTTGACGAACACGCCGGGGGTGGAGGAGACGGTGAAGATGACGTTGCTCTTGTGTAGAACCTGGCCCGCTCCGCTGACATCCTGAACCGTCAGCGTGTATTTGCCGGGAGCGAAAGAGAACCATTGGCTGATGCCGATGCCTTTCGGCGAATCGCCAATCTTTGTGCTGCCATTCCAGACTTCGAGGTGATCAATTCCTGAGGTCGATCCCTGGGCGCCTGATTCCACGGCATATGCTTTAAGCGGGACCAACCGGCCTTGCGTCGAATTATTCGCCGGGGTAGTCACGAACACCCCGTGAGTGGACGACACGACGTAATTGGTAGTCTCCTTGTGCAGGACCGAATAGGTGGGCGCGCCACCAACATCTTCCACCATCATTTGATGTGAGCCAGTTCCGCTCACCGTAAACGCCTGGTCAATTTTGTTGCTGAACACGTTTCCCAGCTTCGTTGCTTTCCCGTTGAATGTGTCCCATACCTCCATGTGGTCCACGACCGCTGCGAACTCCGAAGCCTCGGCTTTCACCAAGACGGACGATCCTTGCGTGGAATTGTTCGCTGGTGAGTCGACCACCACGCCGCCTGCCTTTGAAGAGAAAAAGTCAGACATAGCGACTGCGCTTGCCGACCAACCGGGATAAGTCTCGATTCCGAGCGCCTCCAACATGGTTCGCAGCGTGTTTTCGTGCTTGTACAGCAGGCTGGAAACATATCCGGACTTTACGTTCGGACCGATCAGGGCGGTGAATACCTTTCCTGAGCCATCGCCATCGCCGTTATCGAACGTCAGAATCAGCAATCCGCTGCCGCCGGGTTTAAAATCCGGCAGGTTGAGCATTGGAGTCAAGTTGCTGTTAAGGAAGTTATCAGCCGAGGCGAGCGAAGAGCATCCACCATCGTGCAGATCCCAGCAGCCGTCTGGAACGATGATGGCGAAACGGGGCAAGGTTCCGTTGGCCACATCGATGCCGAATTGCTCGAAGTCCACAATGTTCCCCTGCGATCCCAGTGTGTTGCTCAGAATCTCTTCGTACCAGATCGCCGCATTGTGACGGGCATAATAGTTAGTGAACTTCGGCTGGTTCGCCGCGGTGAAGTCCGGAACGTTGACCGTGCCGCCAGCATTCAGGTAGTTCTGGGCGTAAACCTTCCACGAAATGGGCTGGTTGTTCATCAGGTGGAATATATTTTCATCCGTAATCGCATCTCTTGTGGCGGTCCCGACGCAATTCGTAGTCGTGTAGCAGCCGTTACCAGTGCAATTGAAGTTATGGGATCCAGAAGGGAGGCTGCATACGGGCGCACCGCCACATTTGTAGTTTGACTCGCAACTTCCCGAAGCCAGATACAAGTAGTCCAGCAGCGAGCCGCTGATATTGGAGTAGAAGTTGTTGGCGTATCCATATTTCTTTCCTTGACTGGACAGCCAGCTCATACCGCTGGGAAACACCTTGCTGAATGATGTGTTCTCCTCGACCACCAGAACTACATGTTGCGCCAGAGGAACGCTCTGAGCGGAAGCTGCGGGCGGTACCCACACGAGCAGGACACAACAGAGCACGAGCAGGGTTAGAGTGACGAAGCGGCTTCTGGAATTGCGCATCTGATTCCCTCATAGATTTTTCTGGGATGGCGGATCTCGTGCACCCGCGCACACACACTCTCACCGGTCGTGCCTGGCGGCCGAACGATGAATCGACCAGATGTGTTGCGAGAAATTGAGTAATACCGTCTTTTTCAATTTTACGCAAGTTACTTGAGGGCTTAATCCCGGATGGTTTTCCTTTGCGAGACCATTTTGGAACTTGGGTTAGAGGTCTTGGAATCGTTGGGAAACGCCAACAGAAAAGCTCCCGGCGCCAACGACGATGGAGAGGAGTTGCAATTAGAATTCTCCGTCGCCTTTCAGAATGGACACTACCGGGCCGGCACCGCCACGCGCGCTGCTCCATAGAGCCCCGCGTCGCTTCCCAGCAGAGCGCGGGTGATGATGGTCTTCCGTTCGGTGCGGCTTTCGGTTTGCGCCGAGGCGCCTTCCTCTTTTCCCAGAGGATCGCTCAACAAAGGGTTGGTAGGGGCGGTTGCGGCATAGACGAGCGACCGCTCGCGCAGCTCCTCGAACATATTCGGAGCGTAGGCATCCCACGCGCTCGAAACGCCTCCGCCGATGACAAACATATCGAGATTCAAAACGTTGATCAGGCCGGCGAGCAGAATCCCGAGATAGCGCCCGAAAGTCCGGAAGATGCGCTGGGCGTTCTCGTCCCCCTGAATTGCCAGGTTGTAGATTGTCTTCGCGCCGAATTCAGGATCGGAAGACGAAGCCTTGGCCAGTGAAGGCGCTGCACCGCTGGCAATCGCCTCGCGGGCCATGCGAACAATCGCGCTGGCGGAGGCGTATTGCTCGGCGCATCCGTGACTACCGCAGCCGCAGGGCTGGCCTTCGGGCTCGAGGGTGACGTGCCCGAACTCGCCCGACATACCATTCATGCCGTGCCAGATTTTTCCACCGAGCACGATGCCGCCGCCGATTCCAGTGCCCAACGTGACCACGGCCATATTGGGCACGCCGCGGGCGGCGCCCAACCACTGCTCGCCGAGCGCGGCCACGTTGGCATCATTCTCGAGGACGACGCGCGCGCCCAGACGGCGCTCGATTTCCGCGCGCACAGGATAGTCCGCCCAGCCCGGAAGATTGGCTGACTTGCGCAGCATTCCAGTTTGCATATCGATGATGCCGGGAATGCCGATACCAGCACCGAGCAGCTTTCCCATCTCCCGGTATTTGGCGGAGAGGCGCTGAATGGCATCACACATTTCGTTGATGACGTGGTCACGGCCGAGAGCAACTTTGGTGCCAAGCGTAACTTTCTCGAGGAGCTGGCCGTCGCTGCTTACGGCGGCGATGCGCAGGTTGGTACCGCCGAGATCGACTCCGATGGAGAAATCAGGCATGCGGGAGAAGATTATCAGAACTGCCGGGGCGCGGGGGCATTATTGATTGATGATTGGTAATTGGTGATTGAAAGGCGTGAGGAAGAAGGGCCTTCAATCAACAATCAGAAATCAACAATGGCTCACTGCCTCATTTTTGGCAAGTCGAGCAGTAATGGCTGCTGCGCCCGGCGATCACGATCCGTTTGATGGGCTTCTTACACAGCAGGCAGGGCTCGGCTTCGCGGCCGTAGACGCGGTGCTTCAACTGGAAGAATCCTTCTTCGCCGTCGGCGTCGACATAGTCTGAGATGGAGGAGCCTCCGAGAGCGATCGCCTCGCGAAGAACTTCTTTTACTGACGCAAGCAGGCGGGCCAACTGGTCGCGGGTAAGGGTGGAAGCGCGCCGGCGAGGGCGGATTCCGGCGCGGAATAAAGATTCATCGGCATAGATGTTTCCCACGCCGCGCAGCAGTTTCTGATTGAGCAACGCACTTTTGATGGGAGTCTTGCGTCCGCGAAACAGAGCGAGAAAGGGGTCGAGACCGGCTTCAAGGGGCTCGATGCCGCCCGCCTCGAAGCTATGCGAAACGCTCAAGCGGCCAAAGCGGCGAGGGTCGACGAAGCGCAGTTCCCTGCCCGAGGCCAGTTTCAGAATGGCGTGCGTGTGCTTGAGAATTTCTGATTGTGGCTCACAGACTTGCAGGCGTCCGCTCATGCCGAGGTGGACGATCCACTGGGCTTGGGCGGGGGTGGTGGGTGCGAGAGGGACAGGCTTGTCGGCGGATGCTTTGTTAGTAAGTGGAGATCTCGTTCCCTTAGATTTCGTGCTCCCAGATCTCGTCTTCTCAGATGTCGTGCCCGGCGAGTGCGCCCCCCTGGCTTTCGCGGGCGAGGGCGCCCGCACCACACGGTTTGGTTCCAGATCGAAGACGATGTGTTTGCCCATGCGGCGGACGGTGGCGATGCGGCTGTGCTCGAGGGTTGCGGCGATTTCCCGCGCCGGGGACTTCAGCGGCTCGGGTTTTTGGCCCAGCCAAACCGACTCGATCACATCGCCGGAGACACGACTGGCCAGTCCGCGCGCGATGGTTTCCACTTCTGGAAGTTCTGGCATGCCTTATCAGTTTACAAGGACGCAGCGTCGGCGCGTTCGATTGGCCGGATCTTGGCGGTAGTCTTGTGAAGCGGGTCGAGGTGGCGAATTAGTCTTTCAGAGGAACGACGGTCTTTCCCTCGCGACAGAAGGTGGCAACTTTCTGGAGGTTGCCATCGGCCATGGGCAAGGTCATCACCGGTCCGTAGCAGTAAATTGCGTGGCCACTGGCGGCGAAATACCAACGGCCGCCTTTGGCTGGCTTTTGGACTTCGCCGGACGGCTGGCGGACCGGCTGCGAAGGCTTCGCTACGGTAATACTCAACAACAAGGCTAGGGTCAGAACCTTCATTGTTTTCCATGGCGTCCGCGGGCGACGCTTTTTTCGAAGGCGCTCTAGATGGTGAGCAGAGCGCGCCTGTGATCTACCAAATCCGCCGCCGGCACCGGAGGAGCCTGGGTTCCGGGTTTCGCATTCCTGCCAGCGCGGCTTGGGGCATGTTGCTGTATTCCCTGGGTTGACGGGGTTTGGGACGACGGAGCCTGGGTTGATGGGAATTGAGACGACGGCGTTCGAGACTGACCTTGCGCCTGGGTCGAAGGCGCTTGCGCTGGGTCCTGAGCGTGTTCCTTAACGGTCCGCTTCTCGCTGACAGCCTTGCCCTTCATGCCCCATAGCTCTCTGCTGTCAGCGTTCAGAATCCTAATAAGATTGCCCTGTGATTGGATCACTGAACCTTGTTCAACGATGAGCATGGTCATCAGTCCGTAGGAGACTACGAATAATACAGTCAGGACGGGCAGAAGGCTGCGCTTCTTTTTTGGATTCGTTGGCGTTGCAATCGCGATCACTGCTGTGTTTCCGAACAAAGTCGTCAAGTGGCACCCCGGCCAAGCCTCTGGAAGCAGGCATAACACCAATTGCAGCTTGCAAGCCAATGCTGGGAGTAGTCGGAAGGTATTGAATTGATTTGACTTAGCGAGGTTTGCGGAACGCTGTGGGAAGGTTACAAGTGCAATCCGATGCACATATTAAGCAACGAATACTGTACAACGCCGCGTTTGTAGCACCGGAAATGCTTGAAACGGCGCGCCTACTTGGTGCCGAGCAACAGTTTGGCAATGGTCGCCAGCTGCATGTTGGAGGTACCTTCGTAGATTTTGCCGATCTTGGCGTCACGCCAGTATTTCTCGACGGGATAGTCCTTGGTGAAGCCATAGCCTCCGTAAATCTCGATGGCGAGGGAAGTCACACGCTCGGCCACCTGCGAGGCGAAGAGTTTGGTCATGGCCGCTTCCTTCACGAAGTTCACGCCGGCGTCTTTCATGCGGGCGGCGTTGTAGACCATGAGGCGGGCGGCCTCAATCTCGGTCGCCATTTGCGCGATCTGGAACTGGATGCCCTGAAACTCGGCGATGGCCTTGCCGAACTGCTTGCGCTCCTTCGCGTACTTTGCCGCGAACTCCCAGGCGCCGCGCGCGATGCCAATCATCTGCGCGCCGATGCCAATGCGCCCTTCGTTCAATGTCTCGATCGCGATCTTGTAGCCTTTTCCGGGCTCGCCGAGGACGTTCTCTTTGGGCACGCGGCAGTCTTCCAGAATCAATTCGCAGGTTGACGAAGCACGAATGCCCAGCTTGTCTTCCTTCTTCCCGACGCTGAAGCCGGGGACATTCTTCTCCACCAGAAATGCGGTGATGCCTTTATAACCCGCCGCGGGATCGAGCGTAGCAAACAGCACGAAGATGCCGGCTTCCTTGCTGTTGGTGATCCAGAGCTTGCGGCCGTTGAGGACGTAGTCACTGCCTTGAAGTTGGGCGCGCGTTTGCAGGGCAAAGGCGTCGGAGCCCGAGCCGGCTTCGCTGAGCGCGTAGGCGCCAACCGTTTCCGACGCCATTTTGGGCAAGTAGTGTTTTTTCTGCTCGGCGCTGCCCCACTCGATCAGCGCATTGTTGACCAGGGTGTTTTGCACGTCGACAATTACGCCTGCCGATGCGTCCACGCGCGATAGTTCTTCTACCGCCAAGATTGCTTCAAAGAATTTGGCTCCGCCGCCGCCGTATTGCTCGGGAATTTCGATCCCCATCAGGCCGAGCTGGAAGAATTCACGAATGAGATCTTTGTCGAAGATGCCTTTCTCGTCCATCTCCCGCACCAGAGGACGAATTTTGTCGTCGGCAAACTGGCGGATGTTGTCGCGGAAGAGAATCTCGTCGTCGGTTAGGGTGGTCAGGGGAGTGGGAACCGGTGACTGCAGCGTCTCAGGCATATAAGAACCTTCAAGCGGAAGCAAACCTTGAATTTTAGCACTTCTGGAAGAGGACGGTGCCGTGGGCATTTGGGCAACGGGGGCTTTGAATTTTGTTGGCTGCGCTTGCGCACAATGGCTCAAACGACGCGCCGCCGCAGTTTGTCAGCTGTGAAGCCAGCGATCGAGCTTCGCTCGACGGACGGCCGAGGGCGGCTTTCCACATGGATTTTCCTGGTACGGGATTTCTGCTACCTGCGGGAATGCACCAGCTTCAGGGTATCCGCTTGCAGAATGCGTTGGATTTGATTACGGGCGTGCACCGACCAAGGGCCTGTGGTATCGAGCTTGATGTAGGCCTGCCAGTGTTTGAGCGCTTTGCGCGGCTCGCGGATTTTTTCGTAGGCAAGCGCTAGGTTGTAGTGCGCATCGGCGTAGGTGGGTGCCAATTGGATCGCAGTCTTGTAAGTCTGAATGGCTTCCTGAACCCGGCCGGTTTCGTCCAGAACATTGCCGAGATCGAAATAGGCAAGGGCATAACGCGGATCCGACTGCAGGGCGGCGCGGTAGTGTTTCTCCGCCAAAGTAAAATCCTGCCGGTTGTAGTGCAGGGTTCCCAGGTTAATGTGGGCAGCGGCGTGGTTGGGGTCGAACTCGAGGACTTTCTGATACGCCGCCAGCGCCGCGGTCTGGGTGCCAGGGTCCTCTTCCAGCGCGATGCCGCGGGCAAACCACACGGCGGCTTCGTTGTCCTGCGTACCGGGATCGGAAGATGGGATCGGAGTACGGGTTACAACTTTTTCCCGCGACGAGAAGTCCATCACAAACTGTCCCGCGATTGGCTCGAGCAGCCTGCCCTCGTGACGGAACGCTATGCGATGATTGTTGGTGGAGGACGCTCCCGCATCGATCAAGGGATTTCCCATGCCCGAAGCCTGCTTCTGCATGGCTTCAAGCGATTCGCGGATTACCGCCGGACGCACCTTCATGGCGCACAAGTCGCGGACTTTCTTGATTTTCAGCAAGTCGGAAAAACAGTAGGCAGGACAGGCAGCAATCAACCCTGCCCGCTCCCAGTTCGCCAACTGGCGCGGCGTAAGGTGAAGAATTCTCAGTAAATCGGCTCGACTGTACACGGTACACAAGTCTTGCGCACTCGACTGCACAAGGACGTCCCCGCCCCTATTATCTGCAACTTGCGGTTCGAAACGCAACAGCAAAGGGTGTGGAAAACTGTGGAGAACCTGGTTGATTTACATGCACTGGAAATGGTGCAGTCGAGCTTCGCTCGACGGACAGCCGAGGGCGGCCGTCCCCACATGGTCTTGCCCTAGGCTGGCACTGCGGCCTGATACTCCTCGTAGGTTCCTTTGAAGTCGGTGATCTTGTGATCACTTTCGAAATGCCAGATGCGGGTTGCGACTTCGTCGATCAGGTCGTGATCGTGGCTCACCAGCAGCACTGTTCCCTGGTAGCGTTGCAAAGAAATGTTCAGCGCGTTGATGGCCTCAAGATCCAAATGGTTCGTAGGTTCGTCGAGCACCAGCACGTTGGGCTTCTGCAACATGAGCTTGCAGAACAGCAGCCGGGCCGCTTCTCCGCCGGAGAGAACACTGGTTGATTTTGTTGCTTCCTCGCGAGCGAAAAGCATCTGCCCGAGCAGGCCGCGAATTTCCTCGCTGACCGCCGCCGGATTCCATTGATGCAGCCAGTCCAAGGCGGTCATCCCGCCTTCGATCAGGCTGCGATGGTCCTGCGCAAAATATCCAATCGACGCTTCGTGTCCCCAGATTACTTTGCCGGAATCCAAGAATGGTCCTTCGTAGCCGCTGGTCTTGCGCAACTCCGCTTCCGGCGTGGTCGGAGAATTCGCCAGCAGGGCATTTACCAACGTGGTCTTTCCTGCTCCGTTGCGGCCCATTAGTGCGATTCGTTCGCCGCGTGTGATGCTGGCGGTAAAGTCGCGTATGACTTTCTTGTCACCGTAAGCCTTACTAACGTGCTCGATTTCCAGGATGTGCTTGCCCGAAGGCCGCTTCTGCTCGAACTTGATGTAGGGACGCTGGATGTTCGACTTGGCCAGTTCCGTCACTTGCAAGCGCTCCACTTCCTTGCGCCGTGACTGCACCTGGCTGGACCGCGTGCCTGCGGAAAACCGCGCGATAAATTCGTTCAACTGGGAAATCTTCTTTTCGCGCTGCGCGTTCTGCGATTCGATCTGCGACCGCACCTGCGTCTTGGCCAGAACCATTTCGTCATACGATCCGGTGTAGGTGATGATGGTTTCGTAATCGATGTCGGCAATGTGCGTGCAAATGCTGTTTAGGAAGTGGCGGTCGTGCGAGATCGCAATCACCACGCCGTCATAAACATTCAGAAATCCCTGCAGCCAGTGAATCGAATCCAAGTCCAGGTTGTTCGTCGGCTCGTCCAGCAGTAACGCCTGCGGATGCCCGAACAGCGCCTGCGCCAGCAGCACGCGGACTTTCTGTCCACCCTGCAGTTCGCTCATTTTGCGGGAATGCACTTCATCGGGAATATCCAACCCCTGCAGCAAAATCGCCGCATCGCTCTCCGCGGTGTAGCCCTCTTCTTCGCCGACAATACCTTCCAGTTCGCCGAGCTTCATGCCGTCTTCATCAGTCATGTCAGCCTTGGAGTAAATTGCGTCGCGCTCCTGCATGGCCGCCCACAGGCGTTTGTTGCCCATGATGACGGTGTCGATGGCGGTGAAGGCGTCGAAGGCATATTGATCCTGGCTCAAGACGCCAAGCTTCCGTGGGCGAACGACGGTTCCCTTTTGCGGGTCCAACTCGCCGCTGAGCAGCTTCATAAAGGTGGACTTGCCCGAGCCGTTGGGTCCGGTCAGGCCATAGCGCTTCCCCGGCGTAAAGGCCGTCGAGACTTCGTCAAACAAAATTTTGGCGCCGTAGCGCATGGAAACATTACTGACTGAAAGCATGATTTCGAGTTTCTCTTCTTCTGGGCTTCTTCAGGGAAGCTTGTTCAGGACCTGCGAGGGAATTTCCGCCAAAACGGTACGCAGCTGGAGTTAATAGAATATCATGCGGGTCGCTCAGGGGCGGTCATTAGGCCTTCGCCGTCCACGGATCAACGAGGGTTGCGGAAATATCGTCAAAGTCCCGGATGTTTCGCGTCGCCAACCTCGCGTGGCGCGAGAGAACGATTCCAGCGATCATGGTGTCGCGCGACTCGCGAGGACGGCCCTCCCTTTTTCGGGACGCCATCAAAGTGCTTGCCTCTTGTGCAGCTTCGTAGTCAAACGGCGCAATACGGTGATCAATCTCGTCCAGCAGATTCTCAAAGCCTGCCGCGTAGACGTCTCGTCGCTTTCCCATGGGCATGGCTTGCAACCCGAAGCGTGTTTCAAAAACGGTGATTGAAGTCGTCCAGATCGAAGAGTGGGGCTGACGATCGAG
>JAUTWY010000458.1 GCA_030838305.1 Acidobacteriaceae bacterium | reverse complement strand
GGGACTAAGCCGGAAGCGTCGAGGTCGGAATCTGTTGCGCGCGGGCGCGAAGTTCCTCGAAGAGAATTGTGCTTAGGTAGCGTTCTCCAAACGAAGGCAGAATCACTACGACCAATTTCCCTTTGTTCTCGCTGCGCCGCGCCACCTGCAAAGCGGCGGTCACGGCGGCGCCGGAAGAAATCCCAACGAAAAGCCCTTCTTCGAGAGGAAGACGGCGCGCCATGCGAATCGCGTCATCGTTGGTTACGGTGATCACCTCGTCTATGTAATCCCTGCGCAGGATGCTCGGAACAAAGCCCGCGCCAATCCCTTGGATTTTGTGCGGCGAAGGCTTCCCGCCGGAGAGCACCGCGCTGTCTGCCGGCTCAACCGCAACGGCCTTGAAAGACGGCTTTTTGGGCTTGATGTATTGGCACACACCGGTGATGGTCCCCCCGGTGCCGACGCCGGAGATCAAGATGTCCACGCGTCCATCGGTATCATTCCAAATCTCGGGACCGGTGGTCTCGAAATGAATCTTAGGGTTGGCAGCGTTGTCGAATTGCTGCAGCATGTAACTGTTCGGAGTACTTGCCAGCAGTTCCTGCGCCTTGGCGATGGCGCCCTTCATTCCATTGGGACCCGGGGTTAGAACGATCTCAGCGCCGAAAGCCAGCAGCAGGACGCGCCGCTCCATACTCATCGTTTCCGGCATTGTCAGAATCAGCCGGTACCCTTTCACCGCGGCCACAAAAGCCAGACCGATCCCTGTATTGCCGCTCGTGGGTTCGATGAGCACCGTCTGTCCCGGGTGAATCTTGCCCACTCGTTCCGCCTCCGTGATCATGCTCACGCCGATACGGTCTTTCACACTGCCCACGGGATTCTGGCTTTCCAGCTTAGCCACCACTTCGGCCACGCAACCTTCCGTAACTCTGTTGAGCCGCACCAGCGGCGTGCGGCCGATCAGTTCGGTAATGTCCTTGGCGATTTTCATGGTCGTTCTGTTCCCTTCACCGCTCGACAACTTGCTTCTTGCTCATTTCGTGAGTACGGCCTTCGCGGCCTCGTCGGGGCGAAGGGGTAAAGCCAGACTGTCCTGCACGGTTTTCGGCAGCTTGTCGGCGTTGGCTACCAGCAGGCTTACCTGCCACATTTGCGTCTCGGACAACGCAGGGCGGAAGCCCGGCATGCCGGTCAGGCGAATGCCATTCGCGACCTTCCAATAACTTTCTCCGGGCTCGTCGTCGGTAACGCCTTTCCCTTCCGTGAGCTTCGGCGGATGCGGATACATGCCCTTGGCTATCAGCGTTTCCGTTTGTCGCGGCAGTCCGTGGCACACGGCGCAATGTTCGCGATAGGTCTGGGCGCCCGCGGTAAGGTTGGGCTCATCGGGCTGTAGCGGAACGGTCTTCGGCATCTCACGGTTGACTCTCGCATTCAGAGCCTGGTGCGCTAGCCTTTTCTCAAATGGCATGGCGGGCTCGGACGTCGCCACCGGAGCCCGTCCCGTTACAAAATACCAATAGACACCGAGCACAACGGCAACCGCGCCCAGAATTATCCCCAACACCATCGTGGCAAACGTTCGCATCGACAGAATCTCCTCGAAGTTGGAAGCACCGTTGCACTTAATTGTTAAACCAAATGGCGGAAGCGAGTGGGGGTCGAACCCACCGGCGACAGGAAGACCTGCCGCCCGCCGGTTTTGAAGACCGGGACGATCACCGGACCGCATGCGCTTCCGGAAGAGCCGTTCCCGGCTATTTCGGCTGCGGGACGATTCTCAGATACGGCTTGGGTGACTTCCAGCCACCGGGATACTTCTGTTGCGCTTCCTCGTTCGAAACCGAGGGCAGAATAATAACATCATCCCCTTTTTTCCAGTTCACCGGCGTCGCCACTTTGTGTTTGGCGGTGAGTTGCATGGAATCCAGCACACGCAGTATTTCGTCGAAGTTGCGTCCTGTGCTCATGGGATAGCTAAGTTGAAGCTTAATTTTCTTGTCCGGGCCCACTACGAACACAGTACGCACCGTGGCATTGTCGGCGGCTGTGCGTCCCTCGGACGTGTTCCCGCTCTCTGCCGGCAACATCCCGTAGAGCTTGGCAATTTCGAGTTGCGGATCGCCGATCATTGGGTAGTTCACCTTCGCCCCCTGAGTCTCCTCGATATCCGCAGCCCACTTGCCGTGACTGCTTACGGGGTCGACGCTGAGGCCAATGATTTTTGTATTTCGCTTGGCAAATTCGGGCTGCAAGCGTGCCATGTAGCCAAGTTCGGTAGTGCAAACCGGGGTGAAATCCTTCGGGTGTGAAAACAATATCGCCCAGCCGTCGCCCATCCATTCGTGAAAGTGGATGGTGCCCTGTGTGGTTTCGGCCGTGAAATCCGGCGCTACGTCATTAATGCGCGGGATTCGGGTAGTAACTTCGCTTGCAGTCGCAGTAGTCATAGTTTCTTCCTCCTAAATTTGTCCCTTCACAGCTGCGAAGGTGGCTGCCGCAGCTCGATTGCTTGGGTGAGAAAACGAAACCCACCCTCTGTTACCGGGTGGGTTGGCAGAATCTTAGTTGCTCCCTACCCGCACTACGGCAGACACATGCAACAGCAGGCGCGGGATTGGATAGGGCAAAACACTCAGTAAGAATAGAAGTGCGCCCCAGTCGTGTCAACCCGGCATCCCTTCACAAGCGCTTTCGCGCAAGGACTTTCCTGCATCGCGAATGCACCTGCTCGCATCACTAGTTCTTGCTGCATGCCTTGCATCAGTGCTTCCAACTCTTGCCGGCAGAGGACAACTCAATGAGTCAGCCAATACGGCGTCTGGCAATGGCGCAGTGGGACGTTTTTTCTGCGCGCCCGCTCGAGGGCAATTCGCTGGCTGTATTTTCTGACGGCCGAGGATTGACTGACTGCGAGATGCAGTCGCTTGCCAAGGAAATGAACCTCTCGGAGACCACGTTCATCCTGCCACGCGATGCCGAAACCGAACGCGAGCACGGCGTTCGCGTGCGTATCTTCACGGTGCAGGAAGAACTGCCGTTCGCCGGCCATCCCACTCTGGGGACCGCATTCGCATTGCGCGGCCAAACCGGGGCGGCAAAAGTTGACCTGCAATTGAATGTCGGAATAGTTCCAGTGCACTTCGAAGACCGTGCGGGCGCTCCCTCATTTGGTGAAATGACGCAGATTGATCCTACCTTCGGCATGCAACATGAGCGGGAAGCGGTGGCGCGAGCGACAGGGTTACGTCCCCAGGACTTCGACGAGTCCTTGCCCATCCAAACCGTTTCGACGGGAGTCGCGTTTACCGTAACGCCAATTAAATCGCTGGCTGTAATGCAGAATTTGCAGGTTGACTTGAACCGCGCCGCTGAATATCTCGCAAAGAACGCGGGCAAGTTCTTTTATTTTGTCACTCGCGAGACGGTGGATCGCGACGCCCGTCTGCATGCCCGCATGCCGTTTTACAACGGCGAGGATCCGGCGACGGGCTCAGCCGCGGGTTGTACTGCGGCCTGGATGGTGGCGCATGGCGTGGCGAAGGCTGATGAAAGGGTACTGATTGAACAAGGTATCGAGATGAAGCGGCCGAGCCGAATTTTTGTGCAGGCCTCGCGCAGCGATAACCGCGTAGTTAACGTGCGTGTCGGCGGCAACTCGGTTGAAATCATGCAGGGAGAAGTTTTTTTCTAACCGGGCTGCGTGCAAGCATGGCAGAGTCGCTTCTTTCGCGAGATCGCGCAAAGTCAATAGCCAAATCTTGCCATTTGCATCAACGGTACTTTACAGTCCGCATCACTTACCGATAGCATCACTTCGCTCTTCGATTCTTCGCGAACAGAGAAATATTCGTTTAGCTCCGGCGCGCGGCCGGCGACTTACGGATACGGAAGGTGAATGAAACCCAAGCGCACGATCCTTTGTCTTGACGACAACGAGCAGTCCCTCTCTTATCGCAAGATTATGCTGGAGACCCGGGGCTACCGTGTGGCCAGCTACTCACGCGGTGAAGAGGCGCTGGAGCGCTTCAAGTTGGGGGGCATCGATCTGGTCGTCACCGACATGGCCATGCCCGGGCTCGACGGCCCCCAGTTGATCGCGGCCATCAAGAGTCTGTCGCCCCAGACCCCGGCTATCCTCATTTCGAGCAAGGTCCGCATTTACGATCACGAATCGCAGGCCGACGTCTTCCTCGCCCGGGGAATGTATGCGCCCGCGGATTTGCTGGAGCGAATCCGTCTGCTTCTGGTGCGCAAGCGTGGTCCTAAGCGAATGCAGGAGCGAGCTTCGCAATTCCCGCATCGCCAGGGGGCCGCCTGAAACGTTTCGAATTCTTTCCCACTCCAATTTCCTAGCGCTTCTGTGTGGGTGACGGTTGATGGCTCTCGCCTGTCCATCGTGTAAGATCGTGCTGATATGGGCGCATTCATCGAAGCGATTGATTTGCACAAAACCTATCGCGTGGGAAAGATCGATGTACCCGCGCTCCGCGGGATCTCGTTCGGTGTTCAGCAGGGGGAGTTCGTTACCGTGGTCGGCCCTTCCGGCAGCGGCAAATCCACCTTGTTTTACCTGCTGGGTGGGCTGACGCGCGCCGATTCCGGCAAGGTCGTCATGGACGGCGATGACTTCGCCACGCTTTCCGACGCGGAGCGCACCCGCATGCGCAAGCGCAAGATTGGATTCGTGTTTCAAAAGTTTAACCTGCTGCCCACCCTCAACGCGCGTTCTAACATTGCGATCGCACAGGAAATCGCGGGGAACGGCAACCGCGACCCCGCATTCTTTTTGCGCATTTGCGATTTATTGGGACTGACCAAGCGCCTCAACCATCGCCCCTCCGAACTTTCAGGTGGCGAGCAGCAACGCGTGGCTCTGGCGCGCGCCCTGGTCAACAAGCCGGCTGTGGTCTTAGCAGACGAACCTACGGGAAATCTCGATACGGAAAACTCGAACATTGTGTTGCGGATGTTGCGGCAGTCGAATCAGGAGCTGGGACAAACGGTGCTGATGATCACGCATAATCCAGAGGCTGCCAAGTACGGGGATCGCATCATCCATATGCGTGACGGTCACGTCGTCAAACCGGAAGAAGATCCGGAGTGGTCGGTCCACTGAATCGCAAATCGGGCTGGCTCAGTCCTGCCTGTTACCCGCGCCATGCGTCACACTTTCCTGCCCTCCATATCCCTGCTCGCCGCTAAAGTTTATCTCGCAATGTGCCGATCAGACTATTTGTGAAATCTACCAGCAGCAACGCAGGCCCATCGAATCCTGGCGGCAGGCTCTCCCACTACGTGGCCCGCCAGCCAATTCTCCCCAGCAATGAGCGGGTATTCGGTTACGAGTTACTTTTTCGCGACGATGTGGAAAACATCGCACAGGATATCCAACCCGATATCCAACCCAGTGAGAATCGAGGTATCGACGGTGCTGCGGGACGCGGCGTCAGCATCGGTAACTTGGAAGTACCGAATGTGGCCAGAGATCTTCTAGCCAATATCGGACGCCTGGAGCCTGTGGCCTGGATATTCAGCCAGCAACTGATCCGGGGATCCCCGCAGAAACCTCCGGAACTCCCTTAACATTCCATGTTCTGCAGATCAGGTTCTGCTACTGGCCGAAAGTCAAATCGTGTAAAATGATGGGGCTGAGCGGGAGTAACTCAGTGGTAGAGTGCGACCTTGCCAAGGTCGAAGTCGCGGGTTCAAATCCCGTCTCCCGCTCCATACATTTCCAACCCGAGGAAGGTCCATGAGGAAATTTCAGTTTTCTTCTCTTCCCAGTGTTCTCTTCACCCTGACAATTGCTCTGCTGGCCTGCGGGGACAACCGTTCGCTACAGTCCGTCAACATTACTCCAGCGGTCGCGAATTCGAGCGCTCAGTTTGACGCCACTGGAATGTTCAACAAAGCCCCGACCAGCGCGGATATCACGACCACTACGACTTGGTGCGTCGGTTCCAGCAGCGGCGTTTGTGCAGGCAACATAAATGCGGGCGCCACTGTGAACGCCGGAACGGCACAGTGCGTGACTGGATTTACAGGAAGCGTAACCATTCTTGCGGGGAAAAGTGCCCCTGTGGCGAATCCGGATTCCGGCCCCCAATTGAAGCCATTCGGCGCTGCTCAACTCAACTGCCCGTGATCGTCTGCGACGTCTGCGATCCTCGGGTAGACTTTTTCCGTACGTAACGCTAACGTAGTGGAACAGGGGCGCGGTACCCAAGTGGTAAGGGAGAGGTCTGCAAAACCTTTATGCGTCGGTTCGATTCCGACCCGCGCCTCCAACCTTTTATCGCGTCGCATGCGGATAACAATTAGGGGGCCTATGGTATCGCGACCGTTCGTTATGAAGTCAATCAATCTAATTCTGCCGCTGATGTTGTTTTCTTTACCCCTGTTCGGACAAGCCCAGAGCACGGCTAAACCTAAACCCCGAGTGGTGGTCATCGGGGTGAACGGCATGGAGTTGGACGTCATTCGACCTTTGCTTTTGCAAGGCAAGATGCCAAACCTGTCCTCGGTAATCAAGAAGGGCGCGTATGGCAAACTGCGTACGCTCTCCGCTCCGAATTGCCCCCGGGTCTACAGCACACTGTTCACCAGCACCAAGCCTGAGGAGCACGGCGTGAGTGGCTTCATCGTGGGCGGCATCACGGCGAACACAAACATGTTGAAGCAAGAGCCCATCTGGTCCTTGCTTTCGAAAGACGGAGTAACGGTTGGCATGGCTAACGTGCCGGCCACGTTCCCCGTCATGCCGGTGAATGGCTTCATGATTAGCGGCATGCTGACCCGCGGCAAGAATTGCGAAGACGGCGTGCTTTGCGCCCCGAAACTTTCTGAGGTTCAGGGAGGCGATGCAGTTTATCCCGCTGCGCTGAAGGCTGAGTTGCTCAAGAATGTCGGCGATTTCTACATTGACTGCGAACGGATGCCGGCGGCAATGGATCTAAAGGGGCATGAAACCGAGGTGATCGATGCCTGGTTGAAGAAAGTCCAGTTGATCCGCGATCAACAGACGCAACTCTTCGACTATCTCTTGGACCACCATCCAACGGAATTCACCTGGCTGGCGCAGTCTTGTGAAGATCGCGCTGGACACTGGCTCTATCCCATCGCTCCCTACCACGCGGGCTATAACCCAAAGATTAATTCAGTGCGTCCCGACGCTTTTCCCAGCCAGTACATCGCCTTTGATAAGGTGCTGGGCGCGATTCTGAAGCACACTGACGACAATACTTACGTTTTTATCGTCTCCGATCACGGCATCAAACCGTTGCGCGAGTTCGAAGAGACCGATCCTCACGCGCACATGGATCATGAGAAGACAACGCCGGTCATCGCCAAACATGACTTCGCGGACGGAGACGACGTCCCGGGATCGTTCTTCGCCATGGGCCCCGGGATTAAACATGACCTGCGCCTGATGGGATTCGAGGCTTCGGTGTATGACCTCGCCCCCACGATCTTGCATATCTACGGAATCCAGCAGCCTGTTCAAATGCGCGGGCATGTGCTGAGTGAGATTTTCGAGAAGTCAGACAAGACCGTTGCGCAAAAATAGCCGGACGATCTATTCCTTGGGACTGTGCAGCATATTATGCGCCTGCGCTAAACCGCGTTGCGCTTCCACGCTGCGGGATTGCAGAAGCAGCGCAGCTTCGAATTGATCTTCGGCAGCTTTCGCATCTTTCAGACCCAGATACACTTGCCCCAGCAGCAAGCGGGCTTGGAATTGCGCAGGTTGCAGCTTCAGGCTGGTCTCAAGGGCATCCCGCGCACCATTCAGATCGTGAATCTTTTCCAGAGCCTGCCCTTCATGGAACGCGGCGCTGGCATCGTCCGGACGCGCCTCCAACGCCCCTTTCAGATGTTGGGCAGCTTTCGCATACTCACCCGCCTTCAGCTCTAATTCGCCTAAGTCCCGCAGCGCAGTCGGTGATTTCGAGTTGAGCTCGAGCACTTTCTCCAGAGCCTGGCGGGCTTCGGCGGGGCGGCCATCTTCGGACGCAATCATGGCCGCATGCAGAAGGTTTTGCTCTTCGATCTTGTCCTTTGGATCAGGCATCAGAGACGGCTCGGGAACATTGGTTGCACTTCCCGCATCGGCGGGACCCAGGTATCCCAGCGCCTTCAATTCATTGATGGTCCCCTGGCCGACCACGCTCTTGGAACTCTCAGGCGGCGGCTCTTTTGCTCGCAGTGCAGCCAGCATCCCACGAAATTTTTGTACCTGCGTGCTCCACGGCTCGTACTTGTTATTCACTTCGCCCGGATCGCCATGTAGTTCGTAGAATTCCGGGCGCGGGGCCTCAATAAACTTGATCCCTTCCGCCCGCACCGAACGCAGAGGAGCCCATCCGAAACGCAGCGGATAATCCGTCTCCCCGAAGGCGGTTCGCGCCGCTGGTTCTGAGCCAACAAAGTAAGCCTTCAGCGATTCACCATCCTTGTCCAGGAGATCGGGAGCGCCAACCACGTCGAGTACCGTCGGCAAAATGTCCGTAGTGCGAACTTGAGCCTCCACAACTTTTGCTTTGCTGTGCTCACTTCCAGCCGGGAGTTTAATGATCAACGGAACATGCGTGGTTGAATCGTAAAGGAAGATTCCATGCGTATCTTCGTGGTGCTCGCCCAAGCCTTCGCCATGGTCCCCGACAACGACGATCACCGAATTTTCATACATGCCATGCTTCTTCAGATATCCAACAAAAGTTCCGAACGCCGAGTCCGCGTAGGCGATTTCGCCGTCGTACAAATGATCTTTATAAGTCTGCGAATAAGGTGCTGGCGGTTCGTAAGGATCGTGCGGATCGTACAAGTGCACCCACACGAAATGAGCATCGTTGGGGTGCGTGTTCAGCCAGGCCTCCGCATGTTGAACAACTACCAGGCCGCGGCGCTCCACGCGTCCCCAGCGCGATTTCGTAGTCGAATGCTCGGGAAAGTTATCGTAGAAATCGAAGCCACGGTCCAAACCCGGCGCCAACGTCCTGCTATCGAGAATCACCGCCCCAATGAAGGCCGCCGTGTGATATCCCTGTTTGTGCAGCACTTCGGCCATCGTCACATGAGAAGACAGCAGGGGCACAGCGAAATCGGTCACCCCGTGTCTGCCCGGCAGCAGCCCGGTGAGAATGCTGGTGTGCGAAGTGTTGGTAATAGGACTGGGGGTAAAAGCCTGCGCGAAGCGAAATCCATCTTTCGCCAGCGCGTCCATGGCGGGGGTCTCCACGCGTTGATACCCGTAGCAGTGGACGTGGTCGGCGCGGAGGGTATCAATCGTTATGAGAAAGACATTCGGGTGGAGAGGTTTTTTGGGCGGCGACTGTCCGATGCTGGGCGAAGTCAGGCAGCAGATTGCCAGTGCACACAGAACCTTCACGGTCACTCAGGTTAGCACATTCACGATGGCCATCGCTCCGAGGGAACCCAGCTGATTCAGAACATACTGGCTCGCGCGACATTACAAAAAAAAGGGAAAGCTGGTCAGGCTTTCCCTTTGTCCAAAGTACTGTGCGAAGCGCGGCTCGTGAGAACCGCGGAACTCAGTTAGAACTTTAAGCGGAAGTCAATTTCTATCTTCCGCCCGTTGTTAACCTGAAAGCCGCCGCCGCCGCCGACAAGGGAGCCAAAATCGCCCGGATCGCCGAGGAAGGGTAAACCTGGGTCGAACAATTGGACATGGTTAAATACATTGGTGAACACAGCGCCAAACTCCGCTCCGAACCGTTCGGTAATCGCCAGGTTCTTCTTGATGCTGAAGTCCACGTTCCAGAAGGGTTGGCCGCGATAGTTGCCAACGCCGCCGTTGTGACCATTGTCGATGCCCAGAATCGGGTTGCGGAAGCAATTATAGACCGCTCCCGGATTCGCGAACAGGTTCGGGATACCGGCGGTTCCAGCGACAGAGGCATCAAAGGTATTGTGACGGGAAGAACCAAGGCTAGTGTTGCCGCAGATATTGACGGCATTTGTATAGGAGCCGATGTTGCCACCGTCCGTTGCGCCGAATTCCTGGCCGCCAGTATAGGCCGACGAGCCGAAACCAATGGGATAAATACCCTGAGGCAAACCGCTGCCCATGTCAAGGATCGGCGCGAAGGTCCACCCTCCCAGAAGATGTCCGGCAAGCCCATGCT
>JAUTWY010000445.1 GCA_030838305.1 Acidobacteriaceae bacterium | reverse complement strand
AAAAATAGTTATGGATTTTCCCGCCGCTTGCGGCGGCGTGCGTGAACTCTTTTGAGGTTCCTGAGATGGTGACAACCTCAGCGGGGTAATAAGCGCCTACACCGAACGGCGCGCCGGTTCGGCGTTGACAGTCAATGCAATGACAAGCAACGACTATCTTCGATGGTTCTTCTGGAAGCGAGAGCGTGACTGCACCGCAGCTGCATCTGGCGTCGCCCATCGGAAAAGCCCCCCATCAAATCAAACCAAAGCGCGCACACAATCCAGCGACGCTGTCGGGATCCATATCCAGTTCATATTTCTGACGAAGTAGCGCGGCCTTGGTTCTGTTGGGCCAAATTGCGCACAATTCGCGAAAGTACTCTTCGAAACCGCCGGGTGAGATTACTTCGATGATTTCGCAAGGAGTGTCGCCCGCGTTCCAGAACGTATGCCACTGTCCTCGCGGCTTAAACACCCATGTGCCGGGCTCGGCTGTGACTACGTCGTCACCCAGCAACGCTCCGAAGGTGCCGGTCAACACATAGGAATGCTCGTCTTCGCGGTGGTGACGATGCAAGGGCGCCGCCAACGTGCGTGGTGGCAACTGATGATGAACCACGGAGAAGCGGCCGCCGGTTTGAGGGCCATCGATCTTCCACTGCGTACCGAGGCGGCCGGTGTGAAATTTCTCGCCAGCCTCAAGCGGGATCAACAATGGACCGGATGCAAGGGGTAATCGACCCAAAAACTCACGTTCCATGTTATCGAACTCCCTGAATGTGCGCGAACGCATTCACAATAAAGCATTTCCTGAGAAATGTCAGTTGTGGGTCAAAATGCGAAATACTCGCTGCGAGCAGATGTTTTCCGCTTTCCCCCCGATACCGGACATCGCTCAATAGGGTCTTCCCCAGCAAGCCGACATCGTGGCGGTTATGTCGTTGTTCGAACCAGGGCCACAAGTGGACATGGTAGCCCGCTCTATGGATTGACGACTATTTAGTCGCCTCCTAATAGCCGCGCTTTCACTCGCGCCGTTGGCCCGCAAGCAGCAGCCAACCAGGTTATCTTGATATCGTGCCTGTAGAGAATACTAGGACGCCTTTGAGTGCAGCTGTTCCGCAGGGATATTCAGAAGTGCATCCCGAACAATCACGTTTTCAGAGTAAAGCTGAGCGATATCCTCGTTAGTCAGTCCGACGTCGCCTAGGATCTTTTCATTGTGCTCACCCAAGAGGTCAGCCCTCAGCTCGGAATCATTTGACCACGCAGAAAATCTGACCGGACTTCCTGGGATAGCGAACGGACCTATCTGAGGGTCTCTGACCTGGCGAACGGTCCCCGTTCCATAAGATGCGGTTGCGCCATAGCATCATTTAGCGTGAGGACCGGCGCGCAGGGTATGCGCTCCTTTTCCAGAGCTGCAATTGCAGCGTCCCTTGAAGGGAATGACTTGAGCCACTTCTCGATGATATCCGCAATCAACCTATTATTGTCGCTCCTGGCGCGTGCCGAGGCGAAACGCAGGTCCTTTTCCAGTTCGGGCATGCCAAGCGCCTTGATCATTTGTGGCCATTGATGAGCAAGCGCGCAAATCACAAGATACTCGTCTCTACCGCAATCGAAGACGCCCACCGGACCGCCGTTAGGATGCAGTGACCCCTTGCGTTTCGGAATGAATGAATTACCGCGAATGGCGACTTTGGGGACGTTCGCCTCATGCATGTGAAAGTAGGTGTCGACCAAGGTCGCTTCGATAAACTGGCCTTCCCCGCTACGCTCGCGATGGAGCAAGGCGAATCCCACTGCCATCGCCGCCGCGACGCCCGTTGATGCATCCCCGATTGCGATTGGAACTTGTGCTGGCTTGCCATCGGGCTCGCCGATGACGCCGGTGATTCCTGCCGGCGCTTGGGCGATGTAATCATATCCAGGCTTGTCGCTTATCCATTGTTCTCGGATTGCTCGGTATCGGTCTCAACCTACTTTACAGTGAGAGCAAGATATTCACGTCCCACGGCACCCAAGACGGCACGCCCGTTTTTCATATTCGGGAGGGTGTCTACCATGACGATGTTCGGCATTTTATGGTTTCGAAATCCGTTGCGTGGGCACTTATAGGAGCAGCAGCGATGGGATTGGTGCAATTACTGTCGCGGTCCAGTTGACCGGCTGTAGCGAGGCCGAGCGATCAGAGGGCGAAGGTCAAACCTTGCTCATTGCGAAGTCGTTCCACGCGTTCATCATCGGTCGGCGTAGCTCAATCAGTTTCGTGCGCTGATAAGCCGACACTGTCTTGCCATCCGAATGAGCTAAGGCGCGATCTATCAAGCCGCCCTTGCCTTGTGGGTAGCCCGCCTCGGCTGCCCAGTCAGAGAAAGTCGAGCGCATCCCATGAACCACTGGCGGCAAGCCCTCAATAGAAAGCCGCTTGCCGCGCAACCTGTCTAGCGCTTCTCGCATCGACGAAAGCCATAGCCCGGTGCGTGGCCCTCGATTGCTCGGGAAAATATAATCGTCGGGAGCGCCACGCTTGCCGAGAAGCTTCAAGACTGCCGGCGCTAGCGGGACGCTATGCGGGAGACGTTTTCCCTGCTTGCCCTTCATCCTGTCCGCTGGACAGGTCCACACGGTGCCATCGATCTCTTTCCACTTCGCGCGGATGCTCTCTTTGGTTCTGGCGGCCGTCAGGATGGTGAAGGCAAGCGCCGTTGCCGGTGTCGAGCCATCCGCTAAAAGCTCCCGCATAAAGCTCGGGACATCCGCCGACTTCATTGCAGGATGGTGGTTGACGGTTGGCACAACGGGCCGCGCCAGAAATTCGAAGTGCCCCTTGATGGCGGCCGGGTTGTCGCCGGATCGATACTCTTTCGCCTTCGCATAACTCAGGATTTTGCCGACGCGCATCAGAATCTTTTCGGCTGTCGCTGGCGTGTCGCTCCATTGCTTGAGCATCGCCTCAACATCGGGGGTTTGAATTTCGGCGACGGGGAGCCGTGCGAAGTCGGTATCGGTCAGTTGTCGGCGATAGGCCGCTGCCTCTCTCCCATCAATGCCGCCTGTCCAGCCGGGCGCAAACTCCGATAGGAACAGGTCCACCACTTCCCCGAATAGCTTACTGCCGGGCTGCGCTGTCCCGGGGTTGGCCTTCCTGATCGTGATCCCACGACGCTCGGGGACGGCGGGAGCCTGTCTAACGGTTATGCTACGACGGGGTTGTTCGTCGGCGCTATCCTTACGGTGGACATTGAAGCTGTTCTTTGCGTTCCGGGCTTGCGTCGGCGAAAAGTCCGCCGCACTGCCCAACATTTTCGACCGCACCTTGCCGCCGGCCTTATAGTTGAACTGCCAATAGCCGCGACCGTTGCGCGTCATGAGATACAGGCTTAGACCATCGGCAATGCGCGTGAACTTCGGATTGTCGATGCTTTCGGCAATCGCGGCCTTGACGTGTTCGGGTTTGAGGGGCATTCGGGGACCACGGTTTGTGACATACTTTGTGACATACTTTTAGGCCCCTAGCGGTGAATGGTCAAGAACAGAGATGGACGATAGGAAGCGAAAGAAACCACTGCGGTGCAGTCACTATTGGACAGCATTGGACAGCATTGGACAATCCACGGCGCGGCTGGTGGTGCCGCATCTCTATTTCTGGAAAAGCGCGAAGTGGCTGCAGAGCATCGAATTCCTCGAGCAGGATGTGCCGGGCTACTGGGAAGTCCGCGGCTATCACAACAGAGGTGATCCGTGGAAAGAACAGCGATATTCCGGCGATTGACTTTCTTCGTTACCTCTCCCATCGAAGTCGGATATATCCGACTTCGACAATTTCCGATTCCCCTGGGGTAAACCCGAGTTGGGTGGAGAGGTGAAGACACCATGGAGGTCGACAATGCCTACTGAACGTTTTCAATTCACCGGTGTGGGCGGCCACCAACTCGCGGCGTCGCTGGATTTGCCCGAGCGGGAGCCGCTGGCCTACGCGCTGTTCGCGCATTGCTTCACCTGCGGCAAGGACGTGCTCGCCGCCAAACGCATTGCGGTGGCGCTGGCGGCGAAAGGCATCGCGGTCTTACGGTTCGACTTCACGGGGCTGGGCTCCAGCGAAGGCGATTTCGCCAACTCGACGTTCTCGTCGAACGTCGCCGACCTGGTGCGGGCCGCCGACCATCTGCGCGAAACCCGAAGAGCCCCTTCGATCCTGATCGGCCATAGTCTCGGCGGCGCCGCTATTCTTGCCGCCGCCGGGCAAATT
>JAUTWY010000212.1 GCA_030838305.1 Acidobacteriaceae bacterium | reverse complement strand
CGTGTGATGGAACGTGGCCTTCAGCGTGATCTCGGAATAATGCAAGCGGTTGGTGTCGAGTTGCACTTTGGATCCGCTGGCGCATCCGCCGAAGAAATTTACGGTGCCGCCCTTGCGAACCATCTCGACGGTCCACTCCCAGGCTTCTGGACGTCCCACGGCTTCGATCACTACATCGCAACCACGCTTCTGCGGGGTGAGTGCGCGCACGGCCTCGACCACGTTCTGCACTTTCGTCGTCTGAACGATTTCATGGGCGCCCATGTGCTTGGCCGCCACAACCTGTTCGTCGCGCTTGACGACCGCGATCACGTTGCAGCCGATAGCTCTTGCGACCTGGACAAACATCAGCCCGATGGGACCTCCGCCGATAATCGTAACCGTATCGCCGATTTCTACTCCGGTCTCATGCAAACCGCGCAACACGCAGGCCAGAGGTTCGGTCATCGCGGCATCTTCGAAACTTACATTGGCAGGAATCACTAGCATGTTCGCTTCGACGATGCGCCGCGGCACGCGAATGTATTCCGCGTAGGCTCCGTTGTTGAAAAGCAAGTCTTCGCAAAGATTTTCCTGGTGTTTGGAGCAGTAGAAACACATCTGGCAAGGCGCAGAATTCAGCGCCACGACACGCTGGCCCTTTTTGAAACTTAGAACGCCTTCTCCGACTTCCTCGATCACTCCAGCCAGTTCGTGACCGAAGAGCGCGGGAGGAACAATCATGCGGGCGTGGTAGCCACGCTGATAGACCTTCAAGTCGGTACCGCAGGTAAGAGCTACCTGTACTTTGACCAGTACCTCGCCTTTTTCCACGCGAGGAATGGGTACTCTTTCAATCTTAAGATCTTCTTTGCCGTAAAGGACGGCGGCCGTCATTTTTCCGTTCACTGCTTGTTTCCTTCCCAGGTCGTCCCGGGCTGAATCACGACTTTCATCGATGCCGGCTGCGGATGAGCCGCGAGTTCCAACGCCTCCGCGGCAGCCTGCAGCGGAAAGCGGTGACTGATCAGTTGTTCCAGGTCCATCTCGCGGTTCATCACAAAACGAACAGACTCTTCCTGCAAATCCACAGAGGCGCTATAAGAACCGACCAGCGCCTTCTCATCCACGCAAATTGCAGCCGGGTCAACCACGGCCTCGCCGCGCTGCGTTTGCGCAAACAGCAACACCCGACCACCCGGACGGGCCGCATCCATTGCAGGACGAATCAAACCGTTGCTGCCGACAGCTAACATTACAGCGTCAGCACCCCGCCCTTCGGTCTGCTGGCGTACCGACTGCACCGCGTCGTTTCGGGATGCATCAATTGTATGCTCAAACCCAAGGCTTTTCGCCATTTTAAGCCTCTCGGGATACAAATCGGAAGTAATCACCGTGGCCCCTGCCCTTCGTGCCAGGACACTTAATATGATGCCGATGGGCCCCTGCCCGATGGCTAGCACCGTCTCACCCGGCTGCAGCCGGAGGGCCTCGATACCCTTCAGGCAAGTGTTTACCGGCTCCACAAAAGAGGCTTGCTCGAACGAGATGCCTGCGGGAATCTTGACCGTTCCTTGTTCGACGATCCAATCCATGACGCGCACATACTCCGCGAATCCTCCGCCCGATGGCTCGAACCCAGCCGTGCACCCCACCTTCTTATAGGCGATGCATTGCGCGAACGTCTTATTGCGGCAGTAATAGCACTGGCGGCAGGGAATGTGATGAAAGACCATTACCCGATCGCCCACATCGAACTTGCGGACACTTACTCCTGCAGCCGCGACTACGCCGGAGGTTTCATGGCCGAAGATGCGCGGCGCGGAATGCGAGCCGGTAGCAATTTTCTTGAGATCTGTGCCGCAGACGCCACAGGTGTGTACGCGGACAAGTAATTCTCCTGGGCCGATTGCCGGAACCGGAACCGTTTCCAGGCGAACGTCATTGACTCCGCGGTAAACAGCGGCCAGCATCGTCGCAGGAATCGATTTGCTGCGGTCCTCGATCTCGATTTGTCCGGCAATACCCATTCAGCGTTGGATGAAATCTAATTAGTCTTCGCTTCAGTAACATCGCTCAGATGCGGCCGCAACGCCTTCAGATGCTCGGCCAGCATTCTTTCCGCCTTGTTGCTGTTGGCAGCCAGTTGCGCAACACGATGCCAGAGCCAGGGCCGCAACGCAACATGGACTGCAAATCTTAGGGTCCGGAATTGTCCCTCCGGGTCGATGAAGCTTGCCAGCTTCGGCATTTCAAAATGTAACCCGTCGGAGATCACTTTAGTTGCGCTGAATGGGATTCCATGAGCGCGCGCCGCGGCGGCGACGGCAGCCGCTTCCATATCCACGGCTTGCGCGCCGTACGCTTCTGCCAGCTTCACTTTTTGCTCGGTGGACGCCACCGTCGGAAATGTTATCAGCATGCCTTTCCCGCCTTCGACGTCGGTACGACTGGCATCTCCCGCATCGATCACCGCGGCTGGAGAGAATATATCGCCAACGCACAGGGCTGCATGCAGCGCTCCGGCAAAGCCCACCGACTCGAGCACCCCGGGATGATACAGCGCGATTGCCGCTTCAGCGGCGCGGCGGGCAGCTGCCACGCCAATTCCTCCGCAAACAACAACCACTTCATCCTGTTCAAAAAAAATGAAGTTGCGGCCTTGATGCTCTCGCTTGATACGATGCCAATGCCGGATGAGCCCGCTGACTTCGAGCTCGAGGGCTGCGACGATGGCAATTTTAGGCATAGCCGTTGGCCTGAAACCATTGCACAGCGCGGCGAAGCGCATCGTCGACCGGGATTTTCTTCCATCCTAGTTCGCGCCCGGCTTTGTCGGAACTTGCCCACATTTTCTTCTTTCCCATGCGAACTGTTTCTATGGTGGCGCGCGGCTCGCGGCCCAGCAGGCGGCCGGAGAACAGCTCATCCACGGCGCCGGCTGCATAGGCAACGACGTAGGGAAGTTTCAAGGTGGGCGAAGGCAACCCAGAGATCACACTGAGTTTATCCAGAATCTGCTTCAGAGTCAGGTTCTCGCCGCCCAGAATGTAACGCTCGCCGCT
>JAUTWY010000396.1 GCA_030838305.1 Acidobacteriaceae bacterium | reverse complement strand
GTCGATCTGCTGCAACTAGGATTGATTTCTGTGACCTGGGCGGCGGCGACCGCTGTGGGGTTGTGGCTGCTGAAGTCGCGGTTGCCCAACGATCTGCGCCGCCGGAAAGCTGCGTACCCTGCGGTTGCGGAGGGTGAGAGCAAAGAGATTCTGGGGGCAGGCACGCAGCCGTAGTGTCTCGATTGTGACGAAACGACGCAACCGGCACACCTTTTAGAGTAACCGCGTCACCCGCGTTCCCCTGCTACGTCCAGGGACAGGGATGCAAAGCCAATGTCCCGCTGCTCTTCTGGGCTGCCTTACGGCCGGATGATCACGTTGGGATCGAGCCGCTTGCCATCGATGTGCACAGTGTATTTGTAGGAGTGATTGTGCTCGACGTCTGGCCGGGGCTTGCCCGACATGTTATTGCCTGGGTAAAAATACCAGGAGTCGAACGGCGTTTCGTGCTCGAAGACGACAACGAAATCTCCCGAGTAATCCCATTTCACACTCTCCCCCGGCGCGATAACGATGTCCTCAGGATCGGCGTGCGGGTGCTGGTGCGGCACGTGGCTGAGTTTCACAGTTTTTGGCATGTGTACTGGCTTTCTTTCACCCATTGTGTTTCCCCCTTTTAGTGAGACCTTGGTGGATTGTCAACCAGCTTGCGAAAACGCGGGTCGGCTTTCAGATTCTCGAAGATGGGATGCCCCCGCGCAAAAAATCTGGAATAGCCTTGCTTCAGCGAATCTTGCAATGCCGCGAATGCCGGCTCGGTCATGCCGAACTGGTTGTAGATTTCCGCCGCCTTGAATAAAGAGTCCGAATTGTCAGGGGCGAGCGCCAGAGCGCGCCGCAGAAAAGCGATGGCTGGATCTTTTTCGCGCAGCATCGCGTGGTAGAGGGCCAGATTGCACAAGATCACGGCATCTCGCGGATTCACGCTGAGGGCCGCGTCGGCCAAAGAGATCGCCTTCCGGTAGGCCGGAGGAGCTTGCGATTGTTCCTTGGGAGTCCAGTAATAGGCATCGCCCAGGTTGCCCCACATTTCATAATCCAACGGGTTGAGCTTCACCGCCTGCTCGTAGGTGTGAGCAGCCTCGTCGAATCGCTGCTGGAAAAAGTAGGCGGTTGCCAGATTGGAATAAGCGTCCGCCGTGGGACGGATGGCGACAGAACGCTCAAACAGCGGTATGGCCTCGGTATAGCGCCCCAGGTTGAGATATACGCCGCCAAGGTTGCTGTAGCCGCGCTCGCTGTCCGGAGCTAAGGCGACCACCTGGGAAAACATTCTGGCTGCATCTTCATAACGCGCCTGCCGGTAGTAGAACGAACCCAGCCAGTTGTAGTCCGCCCAATAGTTGGGATGGAGGGTGATGGCGCGCTGGTAGTTCGCTTCGGCATCCGTCAGCCGGCCCAGACTCTGGTAAGCCAAGCCCAGGCCGCGCAACGCATCATCGCTGTCAGGATCAAGTTTCGCTGCACGCTGGAATTCTTCCGCTGCCTGCTCGTAGCGCCCGGTGCCGTTCGACACCACGCCGATACAGGTATGGCCGTTCGCCAGTTCGCGCCCCAATTCGACAGCTTTCTGACAGGCTTGCGAGGCCTTGTTCACCCAACTCAGATCGTGGGTGTCTTCATACTTGTGCCAATAGGCTTGACCGAGACCGGCATAGGCGAGGGCATAGCTGGGATCGCGTTCCAAGGCATGCGTGAATACGGCGATGGCGCTATCCACGCTCTCGGGCTTGTGATAATCCTGCAAGTAGCCTCGGCCACGCAAATAAAAATCGTACGCGGCAGGCTCCGCGGTGCCGTGATTCACAGCGGCGGCGCGATCCTGGTTCTGGACTTCCACCCCCAGCATGTTCAGGACGCCATCCACCACGCGATCTTCCAAGCCAAAGGGATCACTGGCCTGAGTGGTGATGGTGTCAGCCTGGAGTTGGCGCCGCGTCTTTGCATCCACCAGGCTATAGTTCACGCGGACCAGGTTTCCGGACTCACGTACGCTGCCCTCCAGCACGAGGTTTGCGCCAAAGCTCTTTTGGGCCTGCTCGACGGTGGTAATGCCTTCCGCCAGTACTTCGCTGGGCGGCACTACCTGGAGTGGATGGCGGGTGCCGACCCGCTTCAGCCGGGCGGCGAGACTCTCGGTCAGGCCGGCGGAGAATGCACGGCTGTTGGCATCTCCACCAGAGGAATTAAAGGGCAACACCGCCAGATATTTTTGCTCGGGGATGTCTCTTGTGTTCAGCCAGTGCCCGATCTGTTGTCTCTTGAGAAAGGCTCCCAACACCAAAATCACCAACAGCAGGGCAGGAAATGCCGCCGTCAAGCTGCGGAACCGGAGAAGTGAGGCGCGAGGGAAGGTGGTCAAATCCCTGGCGGTCAGGCCCTTCAATTCCGCCGATAGCTGCAACGCACTGGGGAGGCGTTGTTCTGGAGCTTTCGCCAGCATGCGGTTCACAATGCGTTCTACCGCTGGCGGCACTTGAGGGTTGAGGCTTCGCACCGGGGGCGGCTCGTCATGCAATATTCGTTGGCTCGTGGCTACGAAGCTGCGGGCCTTGAAAGGGTGTTGGCCGGTAAGAGCTTCGTAGAAGACCACACCGAGCGAGAAAATATCGGCCCGTCCGTCGGGGAGGTTATCCAAAAGAACTTCCGGGGACATGTAGGCAGGCGTACCGCCCAGACCGCCCGGCTCCTCGACGGTGGAACTCTCGTCGGTGCGGGGAAGATGCTTCGCCACTCCAAAATCCAGAACCTTGATCTGCTGAGTGGCGGTAAGCATTATATTTTCGGGCTTGAGATCGCAATGCACGATCCCATGGGCGTGCGCCGCCACCAGAGCGTCAGCACATTGGACTGCGATGTTGAGAAACTCTTCCAGCACGAGCGGACGAAGCAGCCGTTCCCGCAGAGTTTGACCCTCGACATACTCCATCACCAGAAAGATTTCGCCATTGTCTTCCAGCACGTCGTAGATGGCCGCCACGTGCTCACCAGTCAGTCCAGAGGCACGTTCAGCTTCCTTGAAGAAGCGCTGACGGTAGAGGTGATCGGCACGCAGATGCGGGGACATGCGCTTGAGAGCAACGGAGCGCTTCAGCCGGATATCGTCGGCACGATACACCTCGCCCATGCCACCAGTTCCGAGCCGGCCTCGGATCAGAAAGCGGCCAGCCACGGTTCCGGACAAGGAATTGTCAGCGGGAGTGATGGCGGCTTGTCGGGATGGGGACTCCGGCATTTGTAGACCTCGCCGAGCACGAGCTAGCAAGTGGGGCCGGGAGACGCACAGTGGGGCAGCGCTCTCAACGCGTTCCGATTACGCCGCTATATTAAACCTAAAACAAGATTGCCGTGGGGGATCCAGCGAGGGGCTAGGGACGTAGAGAGAAAAATGCGGCGTTTTGCCAGGCCAGGCGGGCGTATCCGGCGCCCTCGACAGTAGAGAGTTTTCCCGACCGGGGGACAATTATTGTGGCGTACTCGACATCGGAACGTTGGCCGTGACTACCGTAGAAGGATCATCGCGAAGTTTGATGTAAAGAGTAGACCCTTTCGGCGAGGGAATCCTCAGCTCAGCTTCGACAAAGCCGTCGGGAACGGTGACGGCGTTGGCGAAGTCGGGGTCGCTGCTGATTGAATTGATCAAAAACAATCTGTCTCCGCTGAGCATGCACTGCTTTTCTCCGCCGGGCGCGCAATGGACCCCTTCGAGCAGGGGAACTCGCACCAGCGTCACAAGAGGCTGCCAATCGCCCTCGGTTCCATCCCCCGCAACCGGACGAAACTTCAAGGGGCCGAAGGCTGATGGGCCCAGCGCCTTCGAGGGATCGAGCATGGCAAAGATGGTCTTGGAATCCTGCGGCGTCAGATTGCCATCTCTCTCGCTCAAGAGCACTCGGTAGGACTCGTCCGCGGTTGCGACTTCGATTTGCTCGCTGGGAGAAAAATTCTCCGGCACCTGCGTCTTGAGAAAGAAATTCAGGCGTGCCCCCTGCGGAAGTTCATCCGGATTCTCCAGCCGAACCCGCGATGGCCGTGCTGACGAATCCAGTTGAACGCTCTTGCTCAGCACAGTGACGCGCGGGCGAGAGGCTTCAACAGCGGCCCTAATGTCCAAAGAGCGGCCATCTTTCAGCGCCACGCGCGCCTTAATGGAATCGCCAGCCTGGAATCGAGTACCAGCACCTGCATCCTGGGAGACAAGCTTCAGTTCATCCTGCTGATTCGCGCGAGAGAGACCCTGGGGAGTGAAATGCAAGCCGTTCACTTCGAGTGCAGTGACTTGATCAAGGCGCGTGCCTTTCAGGACGCCCTCGGTATCCCCGGCATGAATATTGAAGGAGTCCAGGCGTCCGGCTTCTGAGTACGTGTGCACAGGAATTTCATCGGGCCGTCGCGAGCCGAGTTTATGGATCACGATGGTAACGGTTCCAGCACTCGCCGTTTGCAGCGGGACTTTTACTTCCAACTCCTCAGGCTTGACGATCTTCCAGGGGGTGTCGACGACCTTGCCGGTTTCATCGCGGAGGCTAACGCTGCTGACACAGCAGGTGGATGGAGACTGAAGATGCAAAGTATCCTCGCGGCCGACGATCAGAGCGCTGGAGTCTTTGGCGGCGACGATCCACTGGCCTGAAGTGGAGCTGCGCAGCCGGAAATGCGGACCTTCGAAGGGACGAAATCCCCAAGTCCCGCGCAGGACGCCGCTGACCTCAGCGTCGAGTTCCACCGACTGCATCGTTGTTGTGTCGATTACGAATCCGCCGCGTCCAGGATCGGGCACGGCTGGCAGGTCGATGCCGGGACCCGACTTGGTTTCCACGTGAAGAACAAAGTCGTGAGCCAAGGCTGTGGCGAATACCAGAGGAGCGCCATCGGCGGGCAGCACCAGGGAAGGCGCATCCACGCAAAAGACTTGCGCGGCGTCAATTGGGTGTAAGGGAGGATTGGGCGCGGGCCGCACCAGCGGGAGCGCGACCACGATAACGGATTTCGGGTTTCGAAAAGAAGGCGGAGAGTTTAGCCGAAGATTGAGGTCATCATGATTCGGCAGGGAAAGGGCAGGGATGTACTGATATTGAGCGGTGTGGGCCGTGCCGAGAATGCGTACGACATCGACGACCGCGCCGACATAAGCACTGTAGTAGCCACCGCGCGCGGTGGGAGTGGCACTGACCTGCGCCAGCAAATCAGTCGAGGAGCCGGTGGTCAGAGTGGTCATCATATTCTGACTGTGGGCGTCGTCGAGGACGAGCTGGTCCGTATTTTGGGTAAGGCAAGGAACCTGCTGCGCGGTGGGCTTGTCGAAACACTGCTGCTCGAGACGCATGTTAAGGCTGCGCGCCAGCAGGATGGTGTGAGCCTTCATCTGCTCGGGATCGGTAAGCGGGGACTCACGAACCGACTCCAGATATTTTTCCAGACGCTGACGGTCAAGGCTGGCCTGATCTAAGTCTTGCGCGGCGCGCACGAAGGCTCCGGGCTTTCCGCGCACCGCATTGCGCAAGCTGCTGAACGCTCCCCCGGTTTCGGGCGCGAGGAATACGATTGCTTCCTCGGCTCCCTCGGGGACGGTGAGGAAGATGCCTTCTTCGCGGACGACCTTGCTCCAGGCGTCGACACGAGTGAACCATGAGTCCGATGGAGGATTGGTGGCGCCGCGCAAGAATGCGATCACCATTATGTAACGGACTGACTGCGTCTCGGGCAGATCGGGATGCACCCATAGGCGGTCCCCGGCCTGAAGATTCGGGACTTGGGAAATGGGCAGGGTGTGGCCGTCGCGTTGCACGCGGACTTCGACCTTGGGTCCGATCAAGTCAAAAGCAGCGGTCTCGGCCTGTAGGGGCGCGGGGCTGGTAATCATGAAAAAGAGGGTACAAAAACCAATCAAGAGACTGCGAAACTGGTGGCCCAAATCCATCAACAACACTTCTCCTTTTTCATGAGAACGGCCTTGAGACGCGGTCGGATCGAACGCGCTACCCACCTCGACGAACGGATCTGCGGAAGCCTTATGGTACTGCGGTCCCGTGGGTGGGAGCAACTGATCGCAGACTCGTAAGTTCCATGGCAAGACAAAACGGCGGACATTCGCAATGACTGCGAACTCCGCCGCTACTTTTCTTACCAAATCCGTGACGGGGCGCTTCTACCGCGAAGGTTAGGCGCGCGCGCCAACTGCTGCCGGTTCGGGAGTTGAGACGATCTTGTCCTCGCCGTTAGCCTTCGTCTGGGTGGTGGGCTGGCCGCCCTTGCGAATGTCGATGCCGCCCTTAAAGTAGGCGCCGTCTTCAATCGAGATGCGGGCCGCGACTACGTCGCCGGTGAGCGAGCCATCGCTGCGGATATCCACGCGGTCGCTGGCGGTGAGGTTGCCCCGCACTTTGCCGAGCACGACGATCTCGCGGGCGTTGATATTGGCGGCAACCACTCCGTTGCGGCCGATCGTCACCCGGTTTCCGGCCAGGCTGATTGAGCCCTCGACGCGGCCGTCAATGTAGAGCGACTCCGAACCAGTCACCTCGCCCTTGATGACCAGCGACTTGCCGATGGTCGCCTGATCCGCGGTCGTAGTGGTGGAGGATGAGGTCGCCGGACGCGGAGCAACGGATGGCTCAGTCGCCATGGTTGCAGGAGTGCTCGGGGTAGACATGGTTGGACGCTCCGGCTCTCCTGGCCGGCCAGGGGTCGTAGGCTGATTCGTGGGCTTCCACATGGGTGAGAAAGTTCCTTTCCTTGTCGGGATTGGGGTCACTGGCCGCACTTGCGTGACCAAATAGAATTGTACTCCCCCGTCTCAAAGTGAGCGCTGTGGAAAACCCTTTATTTTCAATAGAGTTTCCTAAAGTGGTACATCTTCCAGTGCTTCTTAACGTTATACTGCTGGCCGCCCGCCCCTCCGTTTTGGCACTCTCGGCGTGTAAGGATTCCCCAAGATTCTGCCAGACTACAGTTTTACCCGCTACCGGAGTATGCTCTTTGCTCGTCTATTGAAAGTCGATCCGTCTCCCAGGAGCAAAACTATGTTAGAACCAGCCGTCATCTCTCCTCCATCCCTCAACATCGGCCGGCCCCGGGCCGGGGAGTATGCGCCCTATTACGAACGCTATATTGCTATGGTTCCGGGCGAAGACATTTTGAACACGCTTGACCAGCAGCGGCGCCAGACGATGCTGCTGCTCTCGGGTCGCGACGACGATGATGGAAACTTTCGCTACGCGGTGGGTAAGTGGAGCGCCAAGGAAGTGCTGGGACACGTCTGCGATACCGAGCGCGTCTTCGCCTACCGCGCCATGCGCATTTCCCGCGCCGATGCCACTCCCATGGAAGGCTTCGAGCAGGATGACTATGTGCGTAATGGGCCTTTCGCGAATCGCCCGCTCGAGGATCTGGTCGAAGACTTCATCGCCGTGCGCCGCGCCACGCTTTCGCTGCTGCGCAATCTCGCTGAAGCGGCATGGATGCGGCGCGGGCTCGCCAACAAGAATGAAGTCAGCGTCCGGGGACTGGCTTACATCATCGCGGGGCATGAGTTGCATCACCGAGGGATTCTGGAAGAAAAGTACTTCGCGGCACGCTCTGCACGCTCTTAGGTCGCGGGTCTTGGACTTAGACTTGGGTTATGCTGAGAGCTGACGGCTGATAGCTGCCAGCTCCCGCATGCTTTCCGATTCCACCATTCTCAAACATATCGCCCGCCAGCCCAAGCGCTCTGCCGGATTCAAGCAGTTGGTGCGCGAGTTCGGCCTGCACGGAGATGCTCGCGCAGAACTCGACGCGCGGCTTCAAAAATTGGTCGCCGCGGGAGAATTGGTTCAGGTCAATTCCGACCTCTACGCCCTCCCGCAACCCGTAGCGGACAAGAATCTGATCGTCGGACGCCTCACCATGCACCGGGACGGGTTCGGCTTTGTCATCCCGGACGCGAGCTCGCTCAGTCCGTCTCTCAAGTCGCGGCTGGTAGGCGATATCTTCATTGCGCCACACGCCATGGGCAATGCGATGCACGGTGATCGTGTGCTGGTCGACATCGTCGCCACTCGCCCTAATGGCCGGGCTGAAGGTCGCATCGTGCGCCCGGTAGTGCGAGCCCATCCCACGGTCGTCGGAATTTTTCACTACGGCGGCCGCCACAATACGGTAAAGCCGATCGATAGCAAGATCACGATGGATATCGTGATCCCGGCGGGAGCGGAGATTCCCGAAGCTCTTGAAAAGGCCGGCGGGACGCCGGCGCTACAAAAACCCCCGCTGCGAAAGAAGTCCGTGGACCGAGTGCTCGGTGAGGAAGCTGTTCGCCGCGCGGACTGGGACAATCTCGAAGGCCTCGTCGTCGACGTCGAAATTACGGACTGGCCCACGCCTACACAAAATCCGAAAGGCCGGATGATCGAAATTATCGGCCGCCTGGATGACTTCGGCGTGGATGTCGAGATCACCATCCGCAAATTTCACCTGCCGCATCATTTCCCGGCGGCAACGCTTGAAGAGGCACAAAATATTCCCGCCGTCATCCCAGCTCAGGAACTTCGCCACCGCCGCGATTTCCGCTCGTTGCCAATCGTCACCATCGACGGCGAAACCGCGCGCGACTTCGACGACGCTGTCGCCGTGCGCCATCTCGACGACGGCACTTTCGACTTGCAGGTCCACATTGCCGACGTGGCTCAATACGTCGCGCCGGATTCCGCGCTTGACGAGGAAGCCCGGTTGCGCGGCACGAGCGTTTATTTTCCCGACCGCGCCGTGCCCATGCTGCCTCTCGAACTATCGACGGACGTCTGCAGCCTGCGCCCGCAGGTCGACCGGCTGGTGCTGTCATGCGTGATGCGAATTGATCCTCGCGGCGAAATCATCGGCTATGAACTGTGCGAAGGGGTGATCCGCTCCGCCGAGCGGATGACTTATACCGCCGTCAACGCAGTGATTGAAGGAGATGTTGCCGCGCGCAAGCGTTACGCGACGCTCGTCCCCACATTCGAACTGATGCGCGATCTCGCGCTCATCCTCAACCGCAAGCGCCAGCGCCGTGGATCGATTGACTTCGACCTGCCCGAACCGGTCATTGAGTTTGACGAGTTTGGCTTGATGAAGAGCATTTCGCGCTCGGAGCGCAACATCGCTCATCGCCTGATTGAAGAGTTCATGCTTTCGGCAAACGAGTGCGTGGCACAGTATCTGGAATCGAAGCGCATCGCTTCACTCTACCGCGTTCACGAGAAGCCGGACGCCAAGCGCGTTTATGATTTCGAGGTCATCGCCGCGACTTTCGGATATTCGCTGGGCGTAGGGCCGCTGCCCATTCATCGCGTACAATTCAAGACCGACCGCCGCGCAGCGCGGGGCACTGGGAAACAGGCACGAACCATCGAAGTGCCCAAGGATGTTCACATCACGCCGCGGATGTATCAGAAGCTGGCGGCCAAGATCGCGGGCAAACCGGAAGAGCGCATTCTGAGCTACCTCATGCTGCGCTCACTCAAGCAGGCGCGGTATTCGGAAGAAAACCTTGGACACTTTGCGCTGGCAGCGACGAGCTACACGCATTTCACATCCCCGATACGACGCTATCCCGACCTGATCGTGCACCGCATTTTGAAGAGCGTGCTGCACGAGTCTGCGGAACAACGGGATGGGAATGTGCCTGTCGGGATTGGCGGTGCCGGCGACGCTCCGGCAAGTTCTGCCGGGCCGGGAACAGAAATCCTGCGGGTTTCGAGCCCGCCTCCGGGCCGGCGGGACGCCGGCGCTACGCCTTGGTCCAAGCGGCGCGATCATGGCAAAGAGCCCGAGTCCCTGGGCGGACCGATCTCGCTCGACGAACTGCACAGTATCGCCGAAGAATCCAGCCAATCCGAGCGTCGCGCTGACGAGGCCGAGCGCGATCTCATGGAAGGCAAGAAAGCCAAGTTCATGCAGGACCGTGTCGGCGAAGATTTCGACGGGCTGATCACCAGCGTTACCAAGTTCGGTTTCTTCGTCGAGCTCACCGATTTATTTATCGAAGGCCTGGTCCCCCTGAACACGCTCACCGACGACTTCTATGCCTACCACGAGAACA
>JAUTWY010000382.1 GCA_030838305.1 Acidobacteriaceae bacterium | reverse complement strand
GTTGTAGTCCGCGCCGCCAGGGCGCAATCGAGCGGAACTTCTGCGCCCGCCGCTGGTCCGAGGAAGGCGGAAGAACAGTTCAAAAATATTCAGGTTCTGAAGGGAGTTCCGGCTGACCAGATAATTCCTGGGATGCAGTTCATCACGGCGTCCTTGGGCGTGGGATGCGAGTTCTGCCATGTGGAAGGGGCGTTCGAAAAGGACGACAAGAAACCGAAGCAGACTGCGCGCAAGATGATGGAAATGATGTTTGTCATCAATCAAGAAAACTTTGAGGGACATCGCGATGTGACTTGTTACTCCTGTCATCGGGGCAGTGCTGATCCAGTAGGGATGCCGCCGGTGATGGTGGAGGAAGCGAAAGCGGTTGAGACAAAGAAGCCGGCGGAGGAGAAGGGTGAAGGTGCAACGAAAGAATCGAACGACCCTCCCGCCGGGCTGTTGTTCGATAGATACGTGGCGGCCGCGGGCGGCGCGGCTGCGATTGAAAAGATTACCAGCCGGGCGATGAAGGGAACCATCACCTTCGGCGACCGGAATGTTCCGATCGATATTTTTTCGAAGGATCCGGACAGGCGGCTATCGATCACGCACACTCCGGACGGCGACAGCGTGACGGGATTCGACGGCCATGAAGGCTGGCTAGGCTTTCCGGGACGTGCGGCGCGCGAGATGTATGGTCCAGAGGTAGAAGCGGCGGCCATGGATGCGGATCTTCATTTTGCGACGCACCTGAAAGGGATGTTCAGCGAGGCGAAGGTGCAAGGAACGGAGAAGCTCGGAGACCATAGCGCATACATTGTGATGGGGCGGCGGGATGGAAAGACGCCGGTTACACTTTACTTCGACGAGCAAACAGGATTGCTGGTTCGCCTGGTTCGCTTCGGAGAAACGCCGCTGGGGCGGTTGCCAACGCAGATCGACTACGCGGACTACCGTGAAGTGGAAGGAGTTAGAATTCCGTTCCGCTGGACGCTGGCGCGGCCGGGCGGGCGATTCACTATTCAAATCAGCGACGTGAAACAGAATGTTCCGCTAGACGACGCCAAGTTTGCCAAGCCTCCGGCGGCTGCCGCAGATCAGAAGGGCCCGTCGAAGTGAGCTCTTCGTGTTGCATAACAAATCCCGATAGGAACGATAAATAGTTTCAATTTCCGGGAAGGGGTCGCGCGAGATAAAGTAAGTGCGCGTTGGTATTGTGTTAGGACCGACTTCGCTTGTGAGAGCAAACTTACTCCTCATGAGGAAATGGCTGATTCCAGAAGTTCTACCCGCCCTCTTACTTCCGTTTTTCTCGCAGCCAATGCTGGCGCAGACCATGTCGCCTGCAGTTGCCGCGAGTGCTGCAGCTTCCCTTAACGCTAATGTCCGCCTTGACAAGTTGGAACAACAAGTGGCTGACGTCAGCTCGCAGGTTTGGCGATCGCATGGGTGATTGCGATCGTAGGCACGCTGGTCATCCTGAAACTCGTGGACATGACAGTCGGGTTGCGCGTAAGCCGAAGAGGAAGGGATCCACGGCTTGGATTTGTCGCAACACAGCGAGGAAGGCTACTACGGCCTGAGAGCTCAAGCATCGATCTCTCCGCCCCATTGTCATGACGGCAACGTCTTCACTCATCGGTGAACTGCGGAGTTGTATCGCTGAGGAATCGGCGCGAATTGCGCGTGACTTTGCTTCTGCCGGAGACGGGGCTGCGGCTGTTGCTCAGCGAACGCGGCTCATCGAAGACATTCTCAAGCGTCTTTGGCGGGAATTGGTGTCGGCTGAAGAACCGGGTCCGCGCGGTTTCACGCTGGTGGCGACTGGAGGCTTCGGGCGCGCCTGGCTATTTCCTTATTCGGATATCGACTTGCTTTTCTTGTATGCGGATCGCAGCGGAGAACAAACCTATAAAGAGTCGATCCGCCGATTTTCGCAAGAGCTGTGGGACCTGAAACTCAAGTTAAGCCCCGCGTCGCGGACACTGTCGGAATGCGACCGTTTCGATCCAAACAATACGGAATTCACGATTTCTCTTCTCGATTGCCGCTATCTGGCGGGTGACCGCCAGCTGTTTGCGCGGCTGCATGACAAATTGATTCCCAAGCTGGTGACGCGGGAGTCGAAACCATTGCTGCAGGGACTGGCTGAAATGACACGAGCGCGGCACGGGAAGTTCGGCCAGACTGTATTTCACCTGGAGCCGAACCTGAAGGAGACGCCTGGCGGCCTGCGCGATTACAACGTGGCCTGCTGGCTGGCGCAGATCTCGGCCATGGGCAAGTTGGGCGATTGGTCTGACGCGAGTTCGCTGCGCGCGCCTGTGCGTAAGCAACTGGATGCTGCCTTGGAATTCCTCATGGCGGCGCGTTGTTTTCTGCATTTTCGCTACGGCCGCGACGACAACTCCCTCAGTTGGGAGGCGCAGGATGAAGCAGCGGCGCGAGGAATTGGGGTTGCGGATGCGGCCGAGCTCACGGCCGCCGACTGGATGCGGATCTACTTTGGGCATGCCCGCGCGGTGCAACGAACAGTGACGCAATTACTGGAGGAGATTCCAGAAGCGTGGTCTTTACTGCGCCGGCAGGTTCAAGGTTGGAAATCGCGGACATCAAGTCCAGATTTTTCCGTGGTGGATGGCCTGATTTTCCTGCAACAGTCTTCCTCGCTGCAGGATAGTGAAATGCTGCTGCGGCTATTTCACTTCATGGCGCACCACGGGTTACGGCTCAGCGCGACCACGGAGCACCGCATTGCGCAAGCGCTTCCGGCGCTGGCGGTTGCTCCTCCGCGAGGGGCTGAGCTCTGGCTTTATTTGCAAGAAACGCTGCTGCAGCCGCACGCCGCGGAGGCCTTGCGGGCCATGCATTCACTGCGCCTGCTTACTTTGCTTCTGCCAGAACTGAAGCCTATTGATTCTTTGGTAGTGCGGGATTTCTATCATCGCTTCACCGTGGACGAACACTCGATTCTCGCCATCGAGTGCCTGCACAAGTTGAATCAATCGCAATCGGAGTGGGATGAGAGGTACGCGGAATTGCTGGGCGAGTTGGAAGATCCTGAATTGCTCTACCTCGCGCTGCTGCTGCACGACACTGGGAAAGGAATGCCGGGCGGCAACCACGTGGAGACAAGCCTTGAGATCGCCGGGCGCTGCCTCGACAGGCTGGATGTCGAGTCCGGGGAACGTGCGACCGTTTTGTATCTGATCGGTAGCCACCTGGAAATGTCGGCGCAATTGCGGCGCGACATTTTTAATCCGGAGACTGTCGCGGCGTTCGCGGAAAAGATTGGTACGCCGGAACGGCTAAAAATGTTGTGCCTGCTTACTTATGCCGATATCAAGGCGGTGAATCCAGAGGCGTTGACACCGTGGAAGGCGGAAAATATCTGGCAGCTCTATATCGGCGCCGCCAACTACCTGAACCGCAGTGCGGATCAGCGGGTGCATGGTGATCTGGGTGACGAAAAATTGGCGCGGTTGCGCAGCCTGGCTCCGCTGACGGGCCTGAAGTTCAAGGATTTTGTGGAAGGATTTCCGCAAAGGTATTTGCTGGTGCACTCTGCCGAAGAAGTGATGCGGCACATGGCGATGGCGGAGGAGTTTGGCCACGATCCAGTGCGGGTGGACTTGAGGCGGGGGCGCCACTGGTATGAACTGACGCTGGTCACGAAAGATCGCCCTTCATTATTTGCGACTCTGACCGGCGTGTTGGCAGCATGGGGAATGAACATCGTGAAGGCGAATGCTTTTTCAAACCAGGCTGGGATCGTGGTGGACACTCTTTTTTTTACCGATCGATTTCGTACGCTCGAGCTCAACATGTCAGAGTGGCAGCGATTCACGCACAGCGTGACCGGCGTTTTGGCGGGGTCGGTGGATCTGGATCGTATGCTGGGTGACCGGCAACGGAGTGAAAAGCACGCCCGGGTCAAAGTAGTGGTGGAGAGCCGGATTGATTTTGATAGTGAATGTTCTTCTTCAAGCACGCTGCTTCAGGTGATTGCGCAAGACCGGCCAAGGTTATTGCACCGCATTAGCTCGTGCCTTTCGCAGCAGAGATGCAACATTGAAATTGCATTGATCGACACCGAAGGGCAAATGGCAATCGACACTTTCTATCTGACATCCGAAGGAAGGAAATTGACGGCGGAGCTCCAGCACGCGGTTGAGAAAAATCTACTCAAAGAGTTGAAGGGCCTGGAACTGGGTGGCTAGACACCTGGTGCCGAAAGCTATGTAACCGGGAACCTTGCTACGCTCGGGTGGATAGCCGAGGCGGCTGTCCCTACGTGGTACCATCCTGCTGACAACCATGACTAAACCACGTTTGTTACTTTTATCCCTGCTCCTCTCCTTCTCGCTGCCTGGGCTCTGCGCCGCGCAGACGCAACCTCAGGCACCTGCCTCACATGCGGTTGTGCTGCATGCGGCCCGTTTACTGGACGTGAAGAATGGGCGCCTGGTGACGCCCGGCGAGGTACTGGTGCAGGGCGAGCGAATCGTGGAAGTTGGCCCTTCGGTAAAACCTCCAGCGGGCGCGGACATTATTGATCTCGGAGATCGCACTTTACTGCCCGGGCTAATCGACGCGCACGTGCATCTATTCCTGCATCCCGGGGCAGAAGATTTGCAGACGGTGCAGGAATCAATACCGCAGCGCACGATCATAGCGCTGCTTGCGGCGCGCGATGATTTGATGGCGGGCTTCACGGCGGAGCGCGACATGGGCACGGAAGGGGCGGGATCGGCCGATACAGCGGTTCGTAACGCGATTGATGACGGACTGATTCCGGGACCGCGGTTGCGCATCAGTGGGAATGCCATCGATATTTTGGGCGGACACGAAGACGCGAACAAATACAATCCCGAGCAGCATGTGCTCTCCAATGCGACTTATGCGAACAATAAGGATGAGTTAGTCGCTGCTATTCGACAGCAGTTCAAAGAAGGTGCGGATTTCATCAAGATTTATGAGACCGGGCCCGATACGGTGCGCAACGGTCAGTTGTCTACGGTCTATCAATACTCGGAAGCTGAACTCAGAACTGCGGTCGAGGAAACGGCGCGAACGGGCAAGCGGGTCGCCGTACATGCCACCGGAGAGCCCGGCACGCTATTCGCTGCGCGCGCCGGAGTTGCTTCCATTGATCACGCCAATCAGCTTGGCGACGAGACCATGCGGCTGATGCGCGAGAAGCAGATTTTTGCCGTGCCAACCTTTACCATCTTCGATTATTTTGCCGAACACGCGGCCACAGCCTCACAGGCGGCACGGGAGCACACGATGTCGGATTTGCACCAAAAAGAGTTTCGCAAGCAGATCGCGGCGGGAGTCCCCATGACGGTGGGTTCGGACGTTGGGCCCTTTCCTCACGGGACGCAGGCGCGAGAATTTGTGCTGATGGTGAAGTACGGCATGTCTCCGCTGGCTGTGATACAGGCGGACTTGATCAATGGGGCGAAATTGCTGGGTTGGGACGGCCAGATTGGCGTTTTGGAGAGTGGTTATTTAGCCGACATCATCGCGGTGGCGGGAGATCCGCTGCGGGATATTAGTGCTCTGGAGAATGTGTCGTTTGTGATGAAGGGAGGGGTGATTTACAAGAAGTGAAGTGTGAGGATTGAACCACTGCGCCGGAAGGCGCCAAGACAAGCACACGCATTTGCGGCACGCCTGAAGGCGTGTCCTGACACGAAGCCGGCCTAGCCTCTGAATTAATCTTGAGGGTCGTCAGGGGAGAATCTTGAGGGATCGTCGGGCGCGTTGTTATTGTTCCATTCGTGGTCGGGGTCGACGGCATCGTCGCGGGTCTTATTGCGCCGCCGATAGCAGACGACCATCACGCCAAGGCTCATGAATGTTGGCGGAGCGATGAGAATGATGATGCCACTCTTCAGGGCCTGAATCATTCGAGAGCCGGAGGAGGCGGCCTGCGTGTAGCAA
>JAUTWY010000377.1 GCA_030838305.1 Acidobacteriaceae bacterium | reverse complement strand
TGTACCGGTCGGGCTTTCTTCCCCGCATCCTGGGGGTGGCGCTGATGGTGAATTGCTTCGCCTTTCTGATAAGCAGTCTTACGTCGTTAGTACTGCCACACTACGAGGCACTCGTCCACGGATGGATCCGCCCATTCCACTTTGGCGAACAGGCGTTCATGCTCTGGCTACTGATCATGGGTGCAAAGCCAAAGCCACTGACGAGTCCAGCCTGATATTCGCTCTTGACATGCCCTCACTCCACCGATATTTTGTGTCCAGTTCGGCGAATAGATGGCCTCAAAGGCTCTTCTGTACTCAAGCTGCCTCGCGAACAAAATAGCGTCCGGGCTGTCGCGGAATCGACTTCATCCACCCAGATGTTGCCGCAAACCTACTTCACGACACATCCATCCACATCGTCCCGGTGACAGCCGGCAAGCGCTTGTAACATAAGCTGAGCATTGAGATCGACGGCGCTGGTTTGAGTTGTCTTTACGCCGAGATCTCGCCCAAATACAAGGCCATCCCGACAACGGAGTCCATCCGCAGCGCGTCGAGCCGGTCGATTTCTCGCTGCGTCTTGATGCCGCCAGCGACCGCTAGCCGCCGCGAAGTGGCCTGCCGTATTGCGTTCACAGTCTCCATCGGGATTCCGCCCATCAACCCTTCCGTATCGATGTGCGTGTAGAGAAAAGTGTCGCAGAAGGGTTCGAGTACACGAATCATGTCGAACGCGGAAACCGCAGTTCTTGTACGCCAGCCGTCGATCGCAACCCGGCCGGCTCGGGAGTCGAGGGCAAATACCAGCGCCGCGGTGCCGAGTGCACTGGCCAGCGTAGCAGCGAAGAGCATGTTGATCTTGTCCGCCTCCAACAACGCAGACCCAAGGATGACCCTGCGCGCGCCGAGATCTAAGACTTCCCGCGCCGTTTCGAGGCTGCGAATCCCGCCTCCAACCTGGCAGCTGAGACGTCGCACAATCTGATTCACAATTGCCCGGTTATTCCCCGTGCCTCGGGCTGCGTCGAGGTCGATCACCTGCACCAATGGATACTTGGAGAAGCGCTCGATCCAATAGTCGAAGTTGTCGAACTCCAGCGACTTCTTATCGCCCTGCACCAACTGCACAATCTTGCCGCCCATCAGGTCGATCGACGGAATCAGCATGGCCATCTCACCGGTATGTTGGCGCAGTGCAGTTCGCGTTTGAGTTGCGCGATATTCTCGATGCCGAAATGAAAGATGGACGCAGCCAGAGCCGCGTCCGCGCGGCCCTCGCGAAACACCTCAATGAAGTCGCGCGCTGATCCTGCTCCGCCTGAGGCAATGACCGGAATCGAAACCGATTCTGCCACGGTGCGTACCAGGTCGCAGTCAAATCCGGATTGAGTCCCGTCGCGATCCATCGAAGTCAGGAGGATCTCGCCCGCTCCGCAATCAGCCGCTTCCCGCGCCCATTGAATCGCGTCCCGGCCCGTGGGCACACGTCCTCCGGCAACGTACACTTCAAAACTGCCGTCTACCTTTCTGGCGTCGATGGACACCACCACTGCCTGCGAACCGAATCTCCCTGCGATCCTGCCGATCAATGCCGGGTCGCGCACCGCAGCCGAGTTGATCGCGATCTTATCCGCACCCGCATCGAAGACCGCCGCGGCATCGTCGAGCTGGCGAATTCCTCCGCCTACCGTAAACGGAACAAACAACGACGGGGCCGTGTTACTTATCGCGGCCAGCATGGTACGCCGGTTCCCGCTGGTCGCTGTAATGTCGAGCAGCACGATTTCGTCCGCTCCGTTGCCCGCGTGGGCCGTGGCACATTCCGCTGGATCGCCGGCGTCGCGTAGATTCTTGAACCGCACGCCCTTCACGACGCGACCCCCGTCCATGTCTAGGCAGGCGATGATTCGCTTGGTCAACACATCAGACCTCGAGGAAATTCTTTAGGATCGCGAGCCCCACTTGCCCCGATTTCTCCGGGTGAAACTGCACTCCGAAAATATTGTCTCGCTCGACGGCGGCCGCAAACTGCAGCCCGTATTCACTGGCCGCCGCAGTCGCGGCCAGCACAGGCGCATAGAAAGAGTGCGTGAAGTAGACAAAGGAGTCCTGCGCGACGCCGCGCAGCAACCGCGAGCCTTCCCGGACCGCAAGAGAATTCCACCCGACATGCGGTGACTTCAAGGAGGTTGGAAACTGCCGGCATTTTCCGGAAAAGATTCCCGCGCCTGCGATCGCGGCGCACTCCTCACTCCCTTGGAAAAGCCATTGCATTCCCAGGCAGATTCCGAGAAACGGTTTGCTGGCGGAAGCGCCTTGCAACAGGGCCTTGTCCAAGCCCGTACGACTCAGCGCTTGCAGCGAGGAAAAATGTCCCACGCCGGGCAATACGACCTTGTCCGCCGACGCTACCGTTTCGAACTGGTCCGTTACCACAACCTCGGCGCCGACGTAGTCAAACGCCTTCTTCACCGAAAGCAGGTTGCCTGCGCCGTAGTCAACGATGGCAATCATAGAAGTCCCTTGGTGCTAGGGAGCATCCGGCTCAAGCGACGGTCGTGGGAGCACGCTACGCGCAGGGCCCGCGCGAAAGCTTTGAATAGCGCTTCAATCTTGTGGTGGCTGGAGCGTCCGTAAAGCACGCGAGCGTGAACATTGGCGCGCGCGCCACGCGCAAAGCCCTCGAAGAAATCGCACACCAGTTCCGCTTGGAGATCTCCCACTCGCGCCGCACGAACCTTGGTATCGACCACGGCAGCAGCGCGTCCACCGAAATCGACCGCTGCTAAACCGAGAGTTTCATCCATGGGCATGACAAAGTAACCGGCGCGCAGAATTCCGCGGCGATTTCCCAGGGCGCGATCGAAGACCTCGCCCAAGGCGATCCCGACATCTTCCACGGTGTGGTGCTGATCCACGTCGAGGTCGCCGATGGATGAGAGTTTTACGTCGAATCCGCCGTGCCGCGCAAACAGCTCCAGCATGTGGTCCAGAAAACGGATTCCAGTCGAGACCTCGTACTTTCCGCGACCCTCAATCGTGAGCGCAATCCGAATCTCGGTTTCCGCGGTCTTACGATGCAGTTTGGCTTTCCTCACACCCTTACCTCAAGACGTTCTCTCAGTTTCTCAACAACAGCGCGCAGCGCGGCGATCAAGGTTCGAGTGTGGTCGAGGCATCCCACGGTCAGGCGCACGCAGCCTTCGCATCCCTGATCGGTATGCCGGTCCCGCACGAGAATCCCCCGCGTGCGCAACGCTTGAATGAATTCGACGTGGGCAGAACCGACGCGTACCAGCACAAAGTTGGCGCGGCTCGGCCAGTAGTGCAGTCCAAGAGTTTTCAGTTCGTCCTCCAGAACTCCGCGGCCGCGCTGGACATCTGCAACATAGCATTCCACGTACTGCTGATCGCGAAGCGCCTCCGGCAACGCCGCCAGGGCAAATGCATTCACGTTGTAGGGCGAAGCGATGCGGCGCACCACCTTTATCTGCCCCGCATCTCCAGCGAGAAAGCCGATGCGAAGGCCAGCCAATCCGTAGGCCTTCGAAAATGTTCGTGCCACGAAAAGATTCAGCGGCCGTTCGGGAGATTTGAGAATCGTCTCTCCGTGAAACTCAAAATAAGCCTCGTCCACCAGAACCGCCGCCATGGGCACGGCCCGCGCGATCTGAAGCAGGACCTCGCAGGCCACCGCCGCTCCTGTCGGATTGTTTGGATTCGCCACCGCAATAAGCCGTGTACGTTGGCTAATCCGCGAGAGGAGGTCTGCTAGAGGAAAGCCGAAGTTGTCGCCGGAACGAACCTGGACCACGCGAGCGCCCTCCGCCTCAGCGAAGATGGCATACATCGCAAAAGTGGGCACGACGATGATCGCTTCGTCGCCGGGATCGAGATAGGTCGAGCAAAGCAGGTGAATAGCCTCATCCACCCCGTTGGTGAGCAGAACCTGAGCCGCATCGAGCCCCATAAAATCAGCGACTTCGCGTTCCACCGGCTCGCGTTCGGGATAGCGGGCCAGAGCTTCGGCATCGAGCGAACGCAGCCGTGCCAGAACGCGCGGCGAGCATCCGATCGTGCTCTCGTTGAAATCAAGACGCAGGCCTTGACGTCCACCCAGGGGCGGACGATATGCATGCAAATTCTTTACCGCGGTGCGGGCCTCAAGCATGGGAGCACCTCGCCCGCAGCGACTCGGCGTGTCCGTGCAAACCCTCGGCTTCAGCCAGCACAATCGCTGGCTGGGCTATGCGGCTAATTCCGTCGGGAGACACTTCCTGGCAAGCGATGATTCGGACGTAATCCAGCACGCTCAGACCGCCGCGCACGCGGGCCATTGCTCCGGTGGGCAACACGTGATTCGGACCCGAGATGTAGTCCCCGGCGGACTGGGGCGTGAATTCGTTCAGAAAAATCGAGCCTGCGTTTTGAACTGCCGGCGCCAGCGCCGCCGGCAGTGTGAGATGCTCGGGCGCCATGCGGTTCGCAGTCTCGACCGCTTCATCGAGAGAAGCAACCAAAAGAATGGAGCCGCGACGGGAAAGGGATTTAGCGGCAATCGGATTTGCACGAGTGTGCCGCTGAACTTCTGTCTGGACAGCTTTTGCTAACGCACGCGAACTCGTGATCAAGACGCAGAGGGTATCAGGATCATGCTCCGCCTGTGCCACCAGATCGCACGCGATAAAGACTGCATCGCCCTCCTCACTGATGAATACGGCTTCGGTAGGACCAGCAAGGAACTCGATCGCGCAATCGAACGCAACTAGCTTTTTGGCCGCAGTTACATAGCGGTTGCCGGGCCCCACAATCTTGTTCACATGCGGAATGCTCTCCGTTCCATAGGCGAGCGCAGCGACCGCCTGTGCCCCGCCAACGCAGTAGAACTCTCGCACGCCAAGAAATGCGGCAGCCGCCAAAGTCGCCTGGGCTGGGCGCGGCGACGCCACGCGAATCTGGGGCACGCCGGCGACTTGGGCCGGAATTACCGTCATCAGCAAAGTGGAAGGCAACGGATATCGCCCTCCGGGAACATAGCACCCCACCGATTCCAGAGGGCGCACCAGCTGCCCCACGCAAACTCCGGGCTGAATTTCGCGACGCCACTCCTTCGGCTTCTGCCACTCGCAGTAGCGGCGAATGTTTGCCGCGGCATGCATTATGGCGTCCTGCAGCTCCGAACGAGTTCCCTTCCAGGCCTCATGCAGGTCAGCCTCTGGTACGCGCACAGATTCGCTCTTGTCGAACCCATCCCACCGAGCTGCGTAACGGCGCAGAGCCCGATCCCCGTTTCGCCGGACATCGTTCACGATGCGCCGTACCGCCGGCTCGACCTCCGCCAGATCGTTCGCACCGCGCTCTTCCAGTGCCCGCACGAAGCGGTCCTTACTAATTCCATCGAGAATTCGCATCACATCACCACCTTGTTCAGCGGATACTCGACAATCCCCTGCGCATTCGCTTGCTTGAGCTTTGGAATCAATGTCCAGGCAGTGTTTTCTTCAATGACGGTATTGACCGCTACCCATTCGCCATCGGCTAAGGGCGCGACAGTTGGATTCTTCAAAGCGGGGAGCAGGCCAAGAACCGCAGCCAAATCTGGTTTGCGCACATTGAGCATCAGGCCGACCCGGCCCCACGCGGCGATAGCCCCACACAGCATCACGGCCAGGTTTTCGATTTTCTGCCTCCTCGCAGGATCAGCCCAGGCCACTTTGTTCGCGACCAGTTGGGTATTTGACTCCAGCACGGTTTCGATAATTCTCAGGTGATTCGCGCGCAGCGAACTTCCAGTCTCCGTGACCTCGACGATGGCATCGGCGAGCAATGGCGGCTTCACTTCCGTCGCGCCCCAGGAAAATTCAACTCGCACCGCCACATTCCGGCTGGCAAAGTAATTCCTCGTAAAACTCACCAACTCGGTGGCCACGATCCGCCCCTCAAGGTCCTCGGGTTTCTGGAAGCTGGAATCCTCTGGCACCGCGAGCACCCACCTCACTTTGCCCATGCTCTGTTTCGCATAGATCAGGTCGGTAACGGGGACCACTTCGAGTCCGCTTTCCAGCACCCAGTCGAGACCCGTCAGGCCGGCATCCAGCGCGCCGTGCTCGACATAGCGAACCATTTCCTGCGCGCGAATGAGCAGGCATTCGATTTCTGGATCATCGGTTGTCGCGAAGTAGGACCGCGCGCTGGTGTAGACGGGCAGCCCGGCGCGAGTGAACAGGCTGAGCGTCGCTTCCTGCAGACTTCCCTTGGGAATGCCCAGACGTAGCTTCATCGCCGCGCCTCCGCTTCCACGGATGACAGCGTCGCACCCAGCGGCAGTTCCCGCGTGAAGCAGGATCTCGATCCGGTGTGGCAAACCTTGCCTTCACCCAATACGCGGACGCGCAGCAGGACAGTGTCGCGGTCACAATCCGCCCACACCGCGACCACCTCCAGCTGATTGCCTGAGGTTTCTCCTTTGGTCCACAGCGTCTGTCGGGTCCGGCTGTAGAACGTGACGAAGCCCGTCCGCAGGGTCATCTCCAGCGCCTCGCGGTTCATGAAGCCCACCATTAGCAACTCCCTGCTGCTCGCATCCTGAATCACAGCAGGCGCCAAGCCTTGCATTTTGTCGAAGTCGATCTCCATCAGAACTCCTCTTTCCATTCGTCCCCGGCGCTTCGAGCCCCGCAGCAGAAACAAAAAGCCCGCTGCGCGGTTCGCGTCAGCGGGCTTGGATTTTCTATCAGTGCCTTTTAGCCTGTTATCCGTAGTCCTCCGCCGACACGCTCACCGCATGGTGATGATGATGGTGCCGATGGTGGTTCAACGAACTCATATATTCGATGTTAGATCGGTCGTCATTTCTCCGTCAATCGAATTCCAAATGGTTGCAGCGGTAGAAATCAAGAACTCAGTGGCTCCCCGATTGGCGCGCCCTATGGACGTACCTTCACATAGAGCGCCAACTCATACTAGAAAAGGGACTTGGCTGTTCTTACGTTTTGCCCGTCGAGAGTGAGCATCGCAAACTTGCATTTATCCGATCACTTCTTTGCGGGCATGTGGTGTCTGCGTCAATGGGACATGCCGCCCCTCTTTCAGCCTGGCTCGGACGGCCGATTGCTTTCTGCGACCTCTGTGAAAGTAGGAGAAGGGTACAGGTTGGCGCTGCCCACCGGGAGATTGGCGCAAGCCATCTGAGATGAAGATCCCTCGACTAAGGAGTCAAAAGGACGTCTAGTCGCTGCGCAAGGGTGAGAATCTCAAGAATTGCACTGCCGTCGGACAATAGAAGTGGAGTCGGCGCTCCACTCGCAACGAGCGCGGGACCGGTGAGGCGATCTTCAAATAAGACGATAGCGCGCTCAGGATCGGCCTGGCGAGAAGTCCAGGTGAGACCTTCGGCATCCGGATGTTGGTCGTGTAGCGCCAAGGCCCAAGCGCGAGTCTCGGGATACTGCGAGCCGTCGGACTCAATCAGATCCTTCCGGGAAATTCCCAGCTTGTGTAGGGCGATCGCCGAGAGATCGATCAGAGCGAGATCGCGGCTGAGCGTCAGCTGCGAGTACACCTTGCCGGCAACATGCGATGCCTTTGACCAGATCTTGGGACCAGCCGCGAAAGGAACGTCGTGGAAGACGGTCTCCATCAGAGCACAGTCCAGAGTCGTACCCGCATAGATGGTCGGAATGACCACGCCCGCTGCATTCACAAGGGGACTGAATCTTGCGTTGCCGGTTGCAGAGGGATTGAACTGCGCGCTGCTGTATGCATCCGGATGGACGCGAAATATCGTCTTTCCCAGACCCCACGGAGTGATGGTCGCTTCGAGTGTGCCGGTCGGAGATTTGATATGCGGTTCTCCTACCCGTGCTGTACTCCCGACGCCTCGATCTCAGCTGCCCGCAGCACTTCCTGAGGTTTCGACTTCAGAAGTTCTTTCGGCATTTTGTTCCTGAGATAGGTGTTTACGCTCCCGAACCAAAACGCCTTCTGCCAGTCGTCCTTTTCCGCAAGAACCTGAAGGACCTCCTTCACGATCGGAAGAGGTTTTGCTCCTTTTTTGAGCTCCAGGGCATAAAGCGGATAGAGATCGACTCCCTTGTAGGGCACAGCAAAGATCAGTCCATTTTTCTTCCATCTATTCGGCTGGGAGCTTGGATTTCTCTTGCTGAAATGAGCGATTTCAGCGATGTCTGTGGCCTTGGCAAAATCGTCGCTCTCTAAAATCCCTTTCATGGCTTGAGCGAACATTTTGGCCTCGATCATTCTGTTTGAAGTCAACGGAAGATCAGGCATCAGCGCTTCGATAAGGGCTTCCCAACTGTCCTCCTGTCGTTTGTCGATCAGGACGTCGATGAATTGGGACGCTCGCTTAAGGGTTTCGAAAACAGTTTTTGTCCATTCGTCGTC
>JAUTWY010000358.1 GCA_030838305.1 Acidobacteriaceae bacterium | reverse complement strand
CTAGCCGCCACTCCGCCCCGGAGAAAAGCGGCGCTCATTCGATCTCTTCTTCCGGGGATCGAGACGGCGCTGAGGTGCGGGCATGGCCTTAAAGAGATTTGGGTAGCGCTGGAAGGAGAAGGGCTACAGATGAGCTACCGCGTTTTTCACAAGACCGTCTCACGCAGCAGAAACGCAAAGAAGCCAACCGCCACCAGTAGCTGGGGAAAACAGGATAGACCTCTCGAGGCGCAAGAGCCGCAGGGAACAAAAGGTGAGGCAGGTGAAGAGCGGGACCCGTTTGCGAATCTAAGACGCCTAGAAGAAGACAGGCCTGGTTTTCATTGGCGGGGTACACCGAATGTGAAAACGTCGGTGCAAGGAACTGACGACTCCAATGGCAAGAGCAATCGATAAACCTCGCTGACGTTTTCAATATTTGGGAGGAAAGAAATCGGGGATGGCTGCGGGATCGACGCCTGGAATCTTTCTCCTCGGAAGCGGCGGGACGGGAGTGCGGTTGTAACGTTCATTCCATTTGGCCCAGGAGCTTCGGTCGAAAATCCCGGGCGCGGGATCATCTAGTGTCGCTCTGAAATCATCGTCGCTGAAGTACTCCCAGAGAATTTCAATATGCTCGCCCGAGGCGTATGTCATAGCGTAGGTAAGAAAGCGCTTCGGAAATTCAAGGGCTTCTTCTGGAGTTCCAAACCAGAAGATGCGCTTTGCGACGGCCAGAAGTTCGTCGGAATACATCATCGCTCCTTACCTTGTGAGGCCAAGTCTTGATTCGCGATAAGCACGAGGAGCTCTCTAATTTTACGGCTGTCGCCGGGCTTCCGAATGGATTTTGTATCAAGGCAGGCAGTTTGCGCAGGTCACGATTCGACATTTGCACCACCTTGCAGATTGAGGGCGGCTTGAATGAGCTGTGAGGGTGGTGTATATATCTGCATGTACGGGCTGTGACTGTGACGTATTTTCAGTTGCGGCAACCCTATCGCAAAGACAGTAGGAATCGTGCCCAAGCGGCGAAGCGCTCATTTCGGAGTCTACAACGTCCGGCTCTTGAGTTCCCTCGACAAACTCCTGCGTGACAAACCGCGATATATGGGAGAGCTGTCGACTTCGATCAACGATGCGCTTCTGGCGGTCAATCTTAATACTGTTGAGCTCGTGAAGCTTCAGTCCAGACAAAAACGAACCGGGAGAGAAACGCAGGTCGTCATCTTGAGACGACTTCGCAAGCGTATTCATCAAGTCGCTAAGAAGCGGAACTGTTCGATGAATCAGCTCGTGAACAGCGCTCTTCTGGCTTACCACTCGAAGACTGGGGAAGGCAAACTCATAAAACCAGCCAAGGGACGAGGTTCGTCCGTGCATTCGTACGACACCATGTCTGATGGCGAACGTCGGGAGCTTCATCAAATGCTTGCGGAGCTTTCGACAATGCAATCAGTTTCCATCGATGCGGAAGAGCCGAACGGAACATATTACGAATATGATCGGAATCTGAAAGCGACAGTGAAGGTAACGCCTGACGGAGAGCGAACCCCCATTGAGAAGTTGGAAACAAGTTTTGAGCCCACGCGCCGGAAAGGTCCGCGCAGAATTGCACACGAGGAAATCACAACCTGAGCCAGCAAAAGCCAGCATTGTTCATCATCGCGGGACCGGTGGGCGCCGGTAAGACAACTTTCTATGAAGCTTATTTGAAAGAGCCATTCCCAACACTTGTTCCCGCACTGAGACACCAGCAACAACCGTTTCTTGAGGAGCGACGTTCTTTTGCTGTCGAAGACATTCACGTGGACACACAACTGCTCGACCAGGCTAAGGCAGCAGGATATTCGACGAAGGTTCTTTTTATTTCTACCGAAGATGCGAATTTGAATGTAGGGCGAGTGCTGGTGCGCATGAGTAGAGGCGGACAAGCCGTGCCCGTGTCCAGCGTGATTGAGTCCTATCGGGAATCAACGAAGAATCTGTCCGAAGTTCCCAAACATGCCGATGAATTACTGGTGTACGACAACACAGCGCATCGCCGCGGCTTCCGCGTAGTGGCCCAGTTCATCGGCGGCGAGTTGAGTAAGGCCGCACAGACGATACCGGACTGGGCAGCGAAAGTGTTCGGTAAGGAATTGCGCGCGGCTAAGCAACACGAGAAGCCCGGGCGTGGACGCTAACTTTTTTCATTGTGTGCTCAGTGCCCCAACTCACTCTTTCCCTGCTCGGGACCAGGCACCCGGGCTGTAACAAGCTAGGACGGTCGGGGAAGCACCGACGATCATATAAAATCACGCGATAGAGTTGAGGTGCGATCATTGAGCTTATTTCTGGAGTGCTTTCAGTAGGGCTTGAACCCTTTAGTGGTGGATAAAATGCTCGGAGTATGTATATACTTTCCGAGAGGTTTATCCATCATGGCGAGTGTTTCAAAGGCCGTGGATTCAGCACGCAACGCTTTCAGCAAGCGTGGGGGCATGCTCCGGACGATGGACGCACTACGTCTGGGTATTCATCCTCGTACGCTTTACAAGCTCCGTGACCAGGGGGAGCTTGAACGTGTTGGACGGGGACTCTATCGTCTCTCCAATGCCCCACATCTGACCAATCCTGACTGGGTCGCAGTGGCGATGCGTGCCCCCAATGCAGTAGTGTGCCTGATATCCGCGCTGGCTCACCATGGTATGACAACACAGGTTCCCCACACCATTGATCTTGCCATTCCCAGCCATGGGCAGATTCCGAAGGTGGATGCCCTTCCGATCCGAGTGTTCTGGTATTCCGAGCCGGCTTTCAGCGCAGGAGTGGAGCTAGTTCGAATCGACGAGGTTTCCGTCCGAATCTATTCAGCTGCAAAGACGATAGCCGACTGTTTCAAGTATCGCAACAAGATTGGTCTGGATATCGCTGTTGAAGCCCTGCGGCGATTTCGGGAACTGAAGAAAAAGCCAGACTTCCGGGAACTCGTGCGCTACGCGCGCATTTGCCGTGTGGAGAGGATCATGCGCCCCTATCTTGAGGCTACGCTGTGAGCAAAAGAGATATCGGGGCTTCCGTGCGTCAGCGCTTGCTGAATCAAGCACACGAACAGGGAAGGCCTTTTCAGGAACTTCTCCAGTACTTCGTCATGGAACGATTCCTGTACCGACTGTCGAAATCACAGTTCCGTGACTCGTTCATTCTGAAGGGTGCTCTATTGCTGACTGCCTGGAGGGCGCCAAAGTCGAGGCCGACGATGGACATCGATCTAATGGGCCGGACCGACAACGATCTTGAACACATACGATCAATTGTTGAGGAGATATGCGGTTTCGCGGTGGAACAGGATGGGGCAGAGTTCAGGAAAGAGACCATTGAAATCCAGAGAATCAAAGAGGATGCAGAGTACGAAGGGGCGCGGGTTCGCCTAACTGCTATGGTGTCGAAGGCTAGGCTAGCTGTACAAATCGACATCGGATTTGGTGACTCGATCATTCCTTGCCCGACTGAGATTGAATATCCGGTTCTGCTTGAATTTCCTGTCCCGAAATTACTTGCGTACCCCAGAGAGACAGTTGTTGCAGAAAAACTGGAAGCGATCACCGT
>JAUTWY010000340.1 GCA_030838305.1 Acidobacteriaceae bacterium | reverse complement strand
GCAGAGAGGGATCGAGTACTGAGGACCGAGTACCTGGTACCGAGAAGGGCGGGTTTGACTCGGTACCAGGTACTCGGTACTCACAACTGATTTTATGGCTTGGTTCAAGCGGGAATCCGGGGAACTTGAGACGACGGGCCAGAAGACGGTCCGCACGGAAGGGCTCTGGGTCAAGTGTGAGGGCTGCCGGCAGATCATCTGGAAAAAAGATCTGGAAGAGAATTTGAACGTATGTCCGAAGTGTGAAAAGCATTTTCGCATTGACGCGCGCAGGCGGCTGGCGCTGCTGCTGGATGAAAATCAGTTTGAGATGTTCGACGGAAATATCTCGTCGACCGACCCGCTCAAGTTCGTCGATTTGAAGCCCTACGCTTCGCGACTGCGGCAGGCGCAACGAGATACAGGTCTGAAAGATGCTGTGATTAACGCGCACGGCAAGTTGCAGGGACGACCGGTCATCGCCAGTGTGATGGAGTATGCGTTCATTGGCGGCAGCATGGGAGCGGTCGTCGGCGAAATGATCACGCGGGCGGTTGAGCGCGCGCTGGATTCGAAGACGCCTCTGATTATTGTCTCCGCCTCGGGCGGGGCGCGGATGATGGAGGGCGTGGTCAGCCTGATGCAGTTGGCGAAAATATCGGCCGCCCTGGCTCGGCTGGATAAGGCCAGGGTGCCGTACGTCTCTGTTCTGACTGATCCCACTACGGGCGGAGTGACGGCCTCGTTTGCCATGTTGGGTGATTTGAATATCGCCGAACCCGGCGCGCTGATTGGATTCGCGGGACCGCGAGTGATCGAGCAGACGATCCGCCAGAAACTTCCAGCAGGATTTCAGCGCAGCGAATTTCTGCTCGAGCATGGCATGCTGGACGCTGTTGTCCCTCGCAAGGAACTCAAGCCATACATTGCGCGGGCTTTGGATTTCATGGTGGCAAGCTCTTAGCGCTGCTCTTCTCTCTAGCCAATGCTGTGCGTCGAGGAACCGACAACCTCATCCATTTCAATCTGCGCGAGTTCTTCGCGAATCCCAGACCTGGGTTCTCATCCGGGTTGCCGTCTCCGGTTGTGCTAACCTGCCGGGCATGGTTGCAGTCAATCGCTTGCTCGCCCTGTGCCTGGTTTTTCTGTGCGCGGTTCCACACCTGACCGCACGAGTCACGCGCGTCGAAATCACGTCGCGCACGGACGTTCTCGATGCCAAGCCCTTCGGCGAGAGCGGTCCGTACGAACGCATCAGCGGACGCGTTCATTTCGCCGCGCCCGTCAGCAATATTCACAATCGTGGCATTGTCGATCTGCTCAACGCGGTCAACCTGCAGAATGGCGAGGTGGAATTCTCTGCGGACTTCGTTGCCGTCCGGCCCAAAGACGCGACCAAGAGCAACGGAACGATGCTTCTGGAGAATCCCAACCGCGGGCATTCGCGTATCCTCTCGCTCGTTGATGGTGGCGATGAAGATTTGGCGCACAGCGCTGGCGATGCCTGGCTGCTGCGCAATGGTTTCACGGTGGTCGCGCTCGGCTGGCAGTGGGATGCGCCCGGCCCGAACGCGCTCCGCCTGTACGCCCCGATTGCTACCGATCATGGAAAGACCATCACCGGCCTGCTGCGCGGCGATATCATGCTGGCTGCCAGGGCCGATGAGATCCCTTTGGGCCACATCATCATCGGCAATCTTGGGGGTTCGGAGTACCCGGTGGCGCGGCCCGATGATTCCCGCAACACGCTGACCGTTCGTGACACGCGCGAAGGCAAACCTAACTTGATCCCGCGCTCAGACTGGCAATTTGCCAACATGGTCGACGGCAAGCTGACGCCCAGTGACCGGTCCCTCCATCTCAAGGGCGGATTCCAGCCTGGCCGAATCTACGAGTATGTGTATGTGGTTTCCGATCCTGTGGTGGCAGGGCTGAGCTTCGCAGCGGTACGCGATTTTGCTTCGTACGCAAAACACGCGTCCGACAGTGTGACGCCTGCGTCCCGTGTGCTGGGCGAAGGCATCTCGCAGAATGGCCGTTTCCTGCGCGATTTTCTCTATCAGGGCTTCAATGCCGATGAAGACGGGCGCATGGCTCTCGATGGAGTGCTCTCGCATGTCGCCGGAGCGGGCCGCGGCAGCTTTAACTACCGCTTCGCCCAGCCATCCCGCGATGCGCAGCCCACCTCGGCGATATTCTTTCCCACCGACATCTTTCCTTTTACCGACCAGCCGGAGGTCGATCCCATAACAGGGGAGAAGGGTGGCTTGCTGGATCGTGCGCAACGCGAGCAGGTCGCACCGAAGATCTTCTTTTCTCATACCTCTTACGAATATTGGGGGCGTGCCGCATCCCTGATCCACACCACCGCCGATGGCACGCGCGACGCCGTTGTTGGAACGAACGTCCGCATCTACCACTTCACCGGCCTGCAGCATTTTTCGGGTCCCTTTCCCCCGGCGCGTGGAGAAGGTCATTTGCTGGGACAGGAGCCCGAGTCACCGCTGCCGATCCGCTTTTTCTGGCGGACAATGATTGCCAACATGGATGCGTGGGTTCGGACCGGTACCGCCCCGCCGGCAAGCGCCTATCCCACCGTTGCCGCACACACATTGGTGCCGCTGAGCGAATTTGCCTTCCCCCGGATTCCGAAAGTGAAACTCCCGAGCGAGGCTAACACCGCCTACCGTCTGGACTACGGACCGAACTGGCGTGACGGAATTCTTGCCGTGCTACCCCCGCATATCGGGAAGGCATTTCCGGTTCTCGTGCCGCAAGTGGATGGAGATGGCAACGAACTAGGCGGGATTCACCTGCCGGAGATCTCGGTGCCGCTGGCTACCTACACGGGATGGAACCTTCGCGATCCCTCGATCGGAGCGGCATCGCAACGCGTCGCCATGGAAGGGTCGTATTTGCCTCTCCCCCGGAATGCCGCTGAACGCAAGCAATCGGGCGACCCGCGCAAGTCGATTGCAGAGCGTTACTCCAATCGCGAAGCCTACCTTGCGCGGTTCGCGAGTGCCACCGACGAACTGATCCGACAGCGCTGGATCTTGCCCGAGGATCGTGCCCCCTTGTTAGAGCGCGGCGGGGAAGAGTGGGAGGCGATCGCCCACTGACTCCCAGTCTTGAGCTGCTGGTCTTTTGACATCGATCTGGGCTGGCCTGGGTAAGGATCTGAAAACATCCGGCAACTTTAGAATCCGTTAGCATCCGTTTCTCATCGAAGTTCGTCTGTATAAGCCACGAGCTTCGGGCCTTTGAAAGCTTAGTACGGTCGCTACAGTTGGAAATTCTTGCCTGCCTCCTACCAAACCGCAGTGGCCAGTATGTTTGCGCTGGGTCACGAACTGGCGCAGACGCCTTCGCATAAGTTCGATCTGGCGCACATGAGAGTGCTGTTGCAAGAGGTGCGTCATCCGGAGCGGCGTTTTCAGAACGTGCTGATCGCCGGGACGAACGGGAAGGGTTCGACGGCGGCCACACTGGCCTCAATCCTGAGGGCGTCGGGGATAAGAACCGGGTTGTACACTTCGCCGCATCTGGTGCGGATCAACGAGCGCATCCGGGTAAACGGGGACGAGATCAGCGATGACGATTTTGCGGAACTGCATGCCGATATTGATCGCGTGGCAGAAACGCTGATCAAAAAATCAAAGTTGCCGTGGCATCCCAGCT
>JAUTWY010000339.1 GCA_030838305.1 Acidobacteriaceae bacterium | reverse complement strand
GAAAGTCTGCAAGTTCTGCACTGAGAAAATCGCTGATATCAACTATAAAGATTACCGCTTGCTTGGCCAGTTTGTGGCCGAGAGTGGCAAGATCGTGCCGCGGCGTTTGACCGGCGTGTGCTCACCGCATCAACATCGGCTGGCGTCCGCCATCAAGCAGGCGCGCAACATCGCCTTGCTGCCGTTTGCCGGGCGGGCATCGTAAAAGCAGCTACTGGCTTCTAGCGGCTAGCTCCTGGCTCTTCGGGCCGGAGTGATGGTTGGTTGGAAGCTTAGTAGCCAGAAGCTAGGAGCTATCATCATGGAAGTTATTCTGAAAGAAGATGTCACGAAATTAGGATCGCGCGGCGATGTGGTCAAAGTTGCCGAGGGATACGGACGCAACTTTCTTCTGCCGCACAAGCTGGCCATCGAAGCGACCGCTGGCAACAAAGCCGTCATTGGGCAGATGAAGGCTGCCTCTGTGCGCCGCTCTGCCAAGGAGAAAACCCAGGCTGAAGAACTTGCCAAACAGTTTGACGGGGTGTCGGTGTCGTTCCAGAGACGCTCGGGAGAGCACGATCATCTATTCGGGTCGGTCACCTCGGGCGACATCGCCGATGCCGTCGTTAAAAAGGGAATCAATTTGGATCGGAAACAGATCCAGCTCCACGAGCCGCTGAAGAGCCTGGGCGAATTCACTGTTCCGGTGAAGCTGCACAAAGAAGTGACCGCGCACTTGAAGGTGGTCATTGAGAAGGAAGCGGTGGCCGAGTAATTCGTCGATCGTCTGGCCCGGGCTCCCGCTCGGGCCGCATCGTCTCTCATGTCAACTTTTGCCTCCGTCGACGAGCAACTGACGTATCTCAAGAAGGGCTCCGCCGAAGTCATCCGCGAAGCCGAGCTCCGCGCCAAACTGGAGAAGTCGCGCGCCACGGGTAAGCCTCTGCGCGTGAAACTCGGCATGGACCCGACCGCTCCTGACTTGCACCTCGGGCATACCGTGGTACTGCGTAAGCTTAAACACTTTCAGGATCTCGGGCACACTGCAATCTTTCTGATCGGCGACTTCACCGGGATGATCGGCGACCCGACCGGTCGCTCGGCCACGCGCCCTCCGCTAACGCGCGAGCAGATCGAAGAAAACGCAGAGACCTACAAGGCGCAAGTCTTCAAGATTCTTGACGCGAAGAAAACTGTGGTCGACTTTAACCGGCGCTGGATGGGCCAGTTCACCTCCGACGATTTTGTCCGCCTGATGGCGAAGTACACGGTCTCGCAACTATTGGAGCGCGAGGACTTCCACAAGCGATTCCAGGACGAGAAGCCTATCTCCGTCCACGAACTGCTCTACCCGCTGGTGCAGGGCTACGACTCGGTTGCGCTGGAAGCGGATGTGGAACTCGGCGGCACCGACCAGAAATTCAATCTGCTCGTCGGCCGCGAGTTGCAGCGCTCGTATGGCCAGGAATCACAGGTGGTGCTGACCACGCCGATCCTCGAAGGCCTCGACGGCGTGCAGAAAATGTCGAAGTCGCTGGGCAATGCCATCGGCATCCACGAACCTCCGCTGGAAATGTACGGCAAGATCATGAGCATTTCCGACGAGATGATGTGGAGATATTACGAGCTGCTGACCGATGTGCAGGTCGCCGACATTGAGAAGATGAAGCGGGAGGCGCACCCCATGCAGGCAAAGAAAGAGTTGGCGCGTCGGATCGTGGCGGACTTTCATTCGGCGGATGGAGCGACGAAAGCGGAAGCGGATTGGGCGAGGCAGTTTCAGAAGAATGAAGTGCCAAGTGAAGTTGAGCTAGTCTCAATTCCATTGGCAAGAGTCAATGCGCCCGGCACGGTGGAGCTCCGGGATGCGAACTCATATTTTGACCTCGATAGCCCTACATTACCGGACATTAGATTGGTATGGTTCGACAAAGTGCTAGTGGAGGCGGGTATGGCGGAGTCCCGGACTGAGGCGGCGCGAAAGATTTCAGTGAATGCTGTGCAAGCCGATGGCAAGCGAGTCAATCGACCACTAGTCACAATTCAGCTCGGGTCAGAGAAGGTCGTCCGGCTCGGGAAAAAAATAAAAAGGGTGTCTATCAGCGAATAGTGTTTCGAATCATGTGGGGACAGCCGAGGGCGGCTGTCCCCATGATCTAACTAGGTCTGCAACATTTCTGCTACTCTCGACCGCGCACATGCGCGCCGCCGCCATCCTCGGGCTGGGCTGCTCTCAGAAGAATCTCAAGCCTTTCCAAATTGATGAGCGCATCGACTGGCGCAGTGGAATGCCTGCCTTCGCAGATCAGGCGGACGTCATCCTGCTTTTCGGCGGCGATGGCACCGTCCACCGTCACTTAGCTCAACTAGTAAAGCTTGAACTGCCGGTGCTGGTCGTGCCCGCGGGCAGCGGAAACGATTTTGCACGCGCGCTGGGACTGCGGCGCGTGCGTGATTCTCTCGCGGCGTGGAGGCGCTTTCACGGCCGGCAAGACAACGTACGAGAGATCGATCTGGGCGTGATCACACCGCGGAAGGTCGCGGGGGAGTCGCCCGCACCACACGAGGCGCCTCGTTATTTTTGCAGCGTCGCGGGCGTCGGACTGGACGGCGAAGTGGCCCGCCGCGCCAACCAATTGCCGCGCTGGTTGCGGGGACACGGCGGCTACGCGTTGACTCTTGCTCCACTCATCTTTCGTTTCGCTCCCCTCGCCATGAAGATAGTGACGACCGACGAAGCCGGTAGCGGGACCACCCAGAGCGATGCACCCACGATGCTGGCGGCGTTCGCCAACACCTCAACTTACGGCGGCGGCATGAAGATCGCGCCTCACGCGCGAATGGATGACGGCCTACTCGACGTCTGCGTGATCGGCGGCGTCGATGCCTTCAAGCTCGCGTGCATGTTTCCCACGGTCTACTTCGGCCGCCACCTTCGCATCCGGGAAGTGAAATATTTCCAGGCATCGCGCCTGCAGGTGGAAACCGAGACTCCGCTCGACGTTTACGCGGACGGCGAATACGTCTGTCGAACGCCTGTCGAAGTCAGCGTCGCGCACGCGGCTCTCCATGTGCTGGTTACTTGACTCTCATGAGCGTTACGGTTGCTTCGGCAGATCGAGAGCGGGATTCCGGGCGAAGAAATTGACCGGGTGCAGCGCGAACTCGTGCCACATCGTGGGCATCACCGGCCAGTCTTCTGCACGCGGGACGTGGTGGAAGCCGATCGTGTACCAGACGACGATATCCGTGCTCTCGATCGGACGATTGGCGGAGGTCCATGCGGGCAGGCCGTCGCCTCCCTTGCTTTGCACCGGATAATCGCCCGCAGCATAGCGCTCGTTGTCGCGATAGGGCGTGACCCACAGCTGGTAATCGGTAAAGCCAGCGCGCCGCTGCGGGTAATCTTCGGGGAGCAACAACGGCATTGCGTTATCACCCGGCATGATTTCATAACCGACAGGATATCCCAGTGGGCTTTTTACGCCGGGGTTAACCACACGCCAAGCTGCGGGCTGGGCCATATCCATGTGCAGCTTGGCCTGCTCCTCGGTCCTGGCTACTTCCGGCTTTGCCACCCAAACGCTTCTCCGCGGATTCTCAGCCGGTTGCCGCTCCACACTGAGCTTATCTTTCACAAAACTGTTGGTAGTGCCATCGATATCAAAATCCAAGCGGAAGGAAAAATAGTGGTCGTGGTCAACTGCAACCGTGTTCTCGCCCACGAAGCGGCCATAAGCGCTGGCTTTGCCGTCACGGTCTTCCGCGGCCGTCCGCGCAGTGACGGCCTTGACGTTATCAACGCCGGTGGCGCCGATCTCGACCTTGATGCTCCCATTCTGCTGGAAGACCCAATCGAAAATGTAGTCGTAGTTGCCGAACACCGAGATGCTGCGCAGCACCAGTTCGCGAGCCTTCCGCGATTCCACGCCTGATAACCCCTCGTGGCGCCATGCGATGTCGCCGCTGGAGCGCTCGAACAGGCATGCGGCCCGGGGACGCCGCTGGGGAATGGCATGCGCGTTGGCAAATACCTGCTCGAAGTAAACGGCGTTCTCCGGACATTCAATGCCAGGTTCGAGCGCGGATGCAAAACCATCGGCAAATTCTCCTGCGTCGATGTAGGTCCAGTGATACCAGGTTTCGCTGGGATCCATATACGGAACAAAAATCTCCGACAGCGAGGCTTCATAAAGTATGGAGCGCAGATTGTCTCCGTCCGCGTACCGCACACTGGAGATCACAGGGCCAACGCGGCGATCGATGCGAAACTGGAAATTCCATTTCTGCCAACTCACCTGATGACCATCGACGCGAAAGCCCGGTCCTTGTGGCTGCTGGATCGTTAATGGCGACGGCGCATCCCGTGGCACGACGGAGCCAATGTCGTAATTAACCGGGCCTTGGGGCACGGGGACGATTCCGTTGTCGATTACGCGCAGCACTTTATGTTCATTCGCGTCCCATTGGACGGCCAGACCTTCGATGGGGCGTCCGTCAGGCTCCCAGACACCGTGGCGGTCGTAGCAGATGACGCGGATCACGCGTTGCTGTTTGTCCTCAGGGGTGCCAAAGTAACCGGGCGAGGTGCCGTAGCAGATCACTGAGTCGTAGTCGGTGATTCCGCGGCGGCGCATGGCGGCCTGCCATTCCGGATTTGCTTTCACGTCGTCGTTGATCCCGAAGACTTCTTCTTCGATTACGTTAGGTTGGACGTCCCGCACTTCCTTCCAGGAAGTCACCTTCCGGGCAGCCACATCAACAATCGCTTCGAAGGTGTGCGGACCTTCCCTCACCACCACCAGCGCCTCCCGCCGGAAGGGCTGGCCGGGCTTCCACCGCAGCACTTCGTCCTTCGGTGGCTCGTGCAGAGTGATGAAGGGATAGCGCGTCCTCGCATCGGCATGGCCCGCAGTTTTGATCGCATCGTAGACCGCCCAGAATTCAGTGGCAGTCAGGCCGTCTAGTGGATGCTTCGGGACCTGCGCTGACGCTGGCCGCGTTATCGTGGCGAGTAGCAGAAAGGCGAGGGCAGCGGAAACAGCTCTTGATTTTAGTGTGCGCATAGCAGCAGGCATCGGGCGGTGAGAGATGCTGTCCCTTCCGGAAGCCGCATTCTACTCCAGTGGAGCGCTTCCGGCCGTCACCCGAGAGATTTTCGAGCCGCCCGGTGCTAGACTTTCTTCATGCCCGAACGACGTTCCCACACCCTGCTCTGGATTCTGATTGGCGGAGGAGCCTTTTTCCTCTTTGTGCTGGCCGTGTTTTCGCTGGTTTACCTGACGTTGCACGCGAGCAGAAATGACGCCGCGTTTAGCGGCTTCGGCGACCGCATTGGAGTGGTTGACCTGGACGGCGTGATTCTGTCGCCCCAGCCGGTCGTCGGCCAGCTGAAAAAATTTGCCGACGACTCTTCCATTAAGGCGATTATCTTGCATGTGAATTCGCCCGGCGGTGGCGTGGCTGCGTCGGAAGAAATCTATCGCGAGGTCAAACGCGTGCGCGAAGAGAAAAAGAAGCAGGTTGTGGTCTCGATCGAAACCGTGGGCGCAAGCGGGGCGTACTACATCGCTTCGGCGTCGAACAAAATTTATGCCGATCAGGGCAGCATCGTGGGCTCGATTGGAGTGATTGCCGAGTGGGTGAACTACGGAGACCTGCTTAAGTGGGCCAAACTCAAAAGTATCGTATTCAAGACAGGAGAGTTTAAAGACACAGGAAATCCTACCCGCGAACTCACTCCTGCCGAACAGGCCTACATGCAGTCACTGATCAATAACATGTTCGGACAGTTCGTTCGCGCCGTGGCCGACGGCCGGGGCATGAAGTTCGACGACGTGAAAGCAATCGCCAATGGCAAAGTTTGGACCGGCGAGCAGGCCCTTTCCATGAAACTGATCGATCACGTGGGCGACTTTGAAGCGGCGGTGAAAGACACCGCGAAATCGGCGGGCATCTCCGGCGAACCGACGCTGGTTCGCCCGGAGAAAGACCGGCGGACGTTGCTCGATCTAATGCTGGGCGATGTCTCCCAGTATCTCCCCGACCGCGAAAAGATGCTGGAGCAGCAGGTTGGGTTTTACTATTTATGGAAATAACCCGAAGCGCCTGTCTTGGCTCGAAACAGCCCGTTACTCAGGCGTGACTTGCGCACAACCCCTGAAATTTGAGAAGGTTATGGGATATTTCCGGCGGTTAGACCGTGGCGGTCGCTAATAGCTTGCGATTCCCTGGGAAAAACCGAGCCGGAGCGAAGAGGGACTATGACGAAAGCCGACCTGATCGATGAAGTCTCGCGTTTAGCGGAACTTACGCGCAAAGACAGCGAAGTGATTGTGGAAACGATCTTTGATAGCGTGGTGCGGTCCCTTCGCGCCGGCGACAAGATCGAGATCCGCGGTTTTGGCAGCTTTCGAACTCGCCAGCGCAAGCCGCGGACAGGGCGCAATCCGAAGACCGGCGAAAAGGTCGAAGTGCCCGCCAAAAAAATTCCTTTCTTCAAGCCCAGCAAGGAGTTGAAAGACCTGGTGAATGAAGGAACGGCCGATGTGTCGGCGGCTCCCATGCCTCCCGCGGCACCGCCCGTGTAGTCTGATCTACCTCGGTTTGGTCGCCAGGTACAAGTCTGCAACTTTCAGCGCCATCTCTGGCGGATTGATGTCAATCCGGTTGGCCAGTACGATGATGGTTAAATTGTCGTCGGGAAAGCGCTGTATGGTGGTACGAAATCCCACGGTTTCTCCGTAGTGCCACATTCGGGTGTGGCCTCGATAGGGATCGAGAAACCAGCCGAAACCATAGCTCACGGTTGCACCCTCTTCGGTTTTCGCGGGACCCTCGGTTGGACGCACTGGTGTGAGCGCGGGCCGCATCTCGGCTTCAGTGACTAGTGTGTGCGCGCGGAGAGCGCGGTCCCACTTTGCCAAATCGTTAATCGAGGAGTAAATCCCGCCGTCGCCTAGCACCGCCGAGGTTGGACTCTGATCGGTCTCCTGCCATCCGCCATCTTTCTTGCTGTGCCCGTAGGCACGACGCGGCACCTCATTCTTTCCATTCTCATAGGCGATCGTGTCGTTCATCTTTAGAGGCTTGAAGATTCTTTCCCGCAGGAACTGGCCGAAAGGTTCACCTGAGACCTTCTCCACGATCATCGCCAGCACGGCATAGCCCGAGTTGCTGTACTCCCACCTCGTGCCGGCGGGAAATTTTGCGCGGGTTTGCTGCTCCAACAGCTTGAGCACGCCGGCATCGTGAATCTGCGGAATTTTGTCCGGCGGCGTGTCGGGATATTCTTTCAGCTGCAAGTCTTCATAGTCCTCCAGGCCAGACGTGTGATTGAGCAGATTACGAACGGTGATGGACTTGCCATCGCCTGGAAATTCAGGGAAGACATCACTCAGGTGGTCGTCGTAGTGCAGCTTGCCATCGCCCGCCAACAGCATGATGCAAGTGGCGGTGAATTGCTT
>JAUTWY010000309.1 GCA_030838305.1 Acidobacteriaceae bacterium | reverse complement strand
AATCTGGTGACCGGCGACTATTCCCGCGGCGCTTCGGGCCTGTGGATCTCAGGTGGCGAGTTTGCCTATCCGGTGGAGGAGATCACGGTGGCGGGAAACCTGAAAGAAATCTTCTTCAACATCTCCGAAATCGCGAACGATCTCGAGTTCCGTGGCGCTGTGGCCTCGCCAACGTTGCGCATCGACGGCCTTACCGTGGGTGGGGAATAGATCCTCTGCGGCCTTTCTTAGCGGTCTCCGCGCTTAAAAGCTTTTTACTCCTGCTCCACGTGCAAGCCCAGAGTACAATCGACTGGCATGGGCGGCCTGATCGAGCCAACTCCGGTAGTTGAAGAACCTGATTCCAGCCGCCGCACCATCGCCATTGCTGTGGCTGTTGTCATCGTCGTTGCCGTGGTCGCGGCGTTCTTCCTGCGAGGTCGGCCAAGAAACGCATCAAGTCCTCATCCCTATTCCACGAATCTCAAGCTCTCAGATTTCAAAATGAGCGCCGCGGAGAATTTCGTCGGAGCCACGGTAAGCTATGTCGATGGAACCGTCACCAACTCCGGGGACAAGACCGTCACACATGCCGTGGTCGAAGTCCAATTCAAAGACGATATGGGCCAGGTCGCGCAACGCGAAGACATCCCTCTACAGGTTTTGAAAACCACCGGCCCGTACCCCGAAGCGGTGGACTTCAGCGCCTCCCCGCTGGCCCCCGGCCAGAGCAAGCCTTTCCGGCTGACTTTTGAGGGCATCTCGGCACAGTGGAACCATCAGTATCCGGACATCCAAGTCACTGATGTCGCGGTGAAGTAGCGAGTCTCTTCTCTGACTAATGTGTCATCCCGAGCGCAGCGAGGGACCTTGGTGTTTGCTTTCGCCGCCGGTAACTTGCGCTGAGAAAAACCAATATCCCTCGCCTTGCCTGGGATGACAGCGTTATAGACTCGCCACTCAGTACAATACCTTCATGGCCGATGCCAAACCATTCCGCCTGACGGAGTCGGTAAAAGCTGCGGGTTGAGCGTCCAAGCTGAGTCCGGCGGCGCTGGACACGGTGCTTGGGAAATTAGCCCGGCAACACGACCCCAATGTTCTAGTCGGCTTCGATCACGCCGACGACGCCGGAGTGTATCAAATCGCGCCCGATCAGGCTCTGGTGCAGACCGTAGATTTTTTCACGCCGATCGTTGACGACCCTTACACTTTCGGACAGATTGCGGCCACCAACGCCCTCAGCGACGTTTACGCGATGGGCGGGCGGCCGCTGACCTCGCTCGCTCTGGTTTGCTTCCCCGAGAAAGCTGATCTCGCGATTCTCGAACGCATACTGGCCGGCGGTCTTTCGAAGATGGTCGAGGCCGGATGCACGGTGATCGGCGGCCACAGCATCCGTGACGATGAAACCAAGTTTGGTTACGCCGTCACCGGCCTGGTTCATCCCAAGAAAATTCTTGCCAACGGTGGCGCCCAGCCCGGCGACGCTCTGGTGCTGACAAAGCCGCTGGGCACAGGAGTGATTTCTACTGCGATCAAGAGTGGCAAGGCCAAATCATCGTGGATCGATGGTGCCGTTCAATCGATGACCACGTTGAACAAACAAGCCGCGGAGTTGATCGGCAAGAAGCAATACCGAGTCCATGCTATGACAGACGTCACCGGCTTCGGGCTGATCGGGCATGCGCGGGAATTGGCACTGGCCAGCAATGTCGCGTTACGATTTTTGGCAAAAGACATCCCCATCTTACCCGGAGCTTTGGACTGCATTCGGGCAGGCGACATCCCCGGCGGGCTGAAGGCGAACCGCGAATTCGCAGAATGCGTAGTAGGCTACGAAGCCTCGATTGAAGCGGAACTCAAGACTCTACTTTTTGATCCCCAGACCGCCGGTGGACTTCTCATTTCCATCGCTGACGAGGATTCCGCGGAATTTGTCCTCGAGCTGGACAATCTGGGAATTCCCGCACGTCACGTAGGCAACGTCACTGTATCCCAGAAGCCGCTTATCCGCATCTATTAGGGTAGTAACCTTCATAAATTCAGCAGGTTTCTGAAAGGATTCATCATGCAATTTCGTGAACTTGGACGCAGCGGTCTCAAAGTCTCAGCCCTCGGCCTCGGATGCATGGGCATGTCGGAGTTTTACGGCGGACGCGATGACAACGAATCGATTGCCACGATTCACCGCGCTCTCGAACTCGGCCTCAATTTTCTGGATACCGCCGATATGTACGGCCCTTACAAGAATGAGGAGTTAGTCGGCCGCGCCATCAAGGGCAAGCGCGAAAAAGTGGTGTTGGCTACGAAGTTCGGAATCGTCCGCGACCCCGCGAACCCCTCCGTCCGCGGGGTGAATGGCAAGCCGGATTACATCCGGCGTTCTTGTGAGGGAAGTTTGAAGCGACTCGGTGTGGAGACGATTGATCTGTACTACCAGCATCGCGTCGATCCCGCCACGCCCATCGAAGAAACAATCGGCGCAATGGCAGAGCTTGTGCGGGAAGGGAAAATCCGCCACATCGGACTTTCCGAGGCGTCCCCGCAAACCCTGCGCCGGGCGGCGAAGATCCATCCCATCACCGCGCTGCAAACCGAATACTCGCTGTGGAGCCGGGATCCCGAAGACGAGATCCTCGCTACCTGCCGCGAGCTGGGGGTCGGCTTCGTCGCTTACAGCCCGCTCGGCCGCGGCTTTCTCACCGGCCAGTTCATCCGCTTCGAAGATTTTCCGGCAGATGACTACCGCCGATTCTCTCCGCGCTTTCAGGGAGAAAACTTCCAGAAGAATCTCGACCTGGTCCGACGCGTCGAGGAAATCGCAAAGGAGAAAGGTTGCAAGCCTTCCCAACTCGCGCTGGCATGGGTGATGGCGCAGGACAAGAATATCGTCCCGATCCCCGGCACCAAGCGCCGCAAGTATTTGGAGGAGAACATCGCCGCGATCGACGTCAAGCTCACCATGAAAGATCTGCGGCGCACCGACCAAATCTTTCCCACCGGAGCCGCCGCCGGGCTTCGCTACCCGGAACACATGATGAACTCCGTGAACAGATAATTCCTCTGGAAAAACTCAGGGCGGCCGCGAGGCCGCCCTTGATTATCAGAACTCTCTTATCTTTTACGCTCGCGCTGGACTTTCGCCGCCCTTCGCGATTCCGGGCCGTCCCGGCTCCGGCTTCAACACCTGCTGCACGCCATCGTCGGGCTTGGAAGGAGACTTCATTGGAGGCAGTCCTTTGCCCTCCACCAGCAACATTACTTCGGAAGCATCCAGCACTTCCCGCTCCAGCAACGCCGCCGCAATCTTCTGCAGCGTGTCGCGGCTGCCTTCCAGGATGTTCTTAGCCGTCTCGTATCCCTGGTTCACCAGCTTGCGAACCTCATTGTCAATCTTGATGGCGGTGTCCTCGCTGTAATCACGGTGCTGGCTGATCTCGCGGCCCAAAAATATCTGCTCTTCTTTCTTGCCGAAGGTAAGTGGACCCAGATCGCTCATGCCCCACTCGCAGACCATCTTGCGCGCCATTTCGGTGGCCCGCTCAATGTCGTTCCCCGCGCCAGTGCTCATCTGGTTGAGGAACAACTCCTCGGCCAAACGTCCGCCCATCAGGATCGCGAGATCGGTCTTCAAATATTCCTTGGTGTAATTGTGCCGGTCGTCGATGGGCAATTGCATGGTCACACCCAGCGCCATACCGCGGGGAATGATCGTAACCTTGTGCACCGGATCGGACCCGGGCAGCTTCGCCGCCACCAACGCATGCCCGGCCTCGTGGTACGCCGTCACTTTCTTTTCTTCATCGGACAGGATCAGCGACTTGCGCTCCACACCCATCAGGACTTTGTCCTTGGCAACTTCGAAATCGAACATCAGCACAGCTTTGCGGTTCTGCCGCGCCGCGGCCAACGCGGCTTCGTTCACCATGTTGGCGAGGTCGGCGCCAGAGAATCCCGGTGTGCCACGGGCCAGCACGGAAAGTTCCACATCCTCGGCGAGAGGAATCTTGCGAGTATGAACCCGCAGAATCTCTTCGCGACCGCGCACATCCGGACGGCTCACAACCACACGCCGGTCAAAGCGTCCCGGACGCAACAACGCCGGATCCAGCACGTCAGGACGGTTGGTCGCCGCCATGAGAATGACGCCTTCGTTCGACTCGAAACCATCCATCTCCACCAGCAACTGGTTCAAGGTCTGCTCGCGCTCGTCGTGGCCACCGCCGAGGCCCGCGCCGCGGTGCCGTCCCACTGCGTCAATCTCGTCGATAAAGATGATGCAGGGAGCATTCTTCTTGCCCTGCTCGAACAGATCGCGCACGCGACTGGCACCGACGCCTACGAACATTTCTACGAAATCCGATCCGGAGATCGAGAAGAACGGAACGTTCGCTTCGCCCGCAACGGCCCGCGCCAAGAGGGTCTTACCAGTTCCCGGAGGCCCAACCAGCAGCACTCCCTTGGGAATCCTGCCGCCAAGCTTTTGAAATTTCTGCGCCTCGCGCAGGAATTCGATAATCTCGCGCAGCTCTTCCTTGGCTTCTTCGACGCCGGCCACATCTTTGAACGTGACCTTTTTCTGCTGCATCGAAAGCAGCCGCGCTCGGCTCTTGCCGAACGATAGGGCCTTATTGCCGCCGGTCTGCATCTGGCGGATCATGAAGAACCACAATGCCCCCAGCAAAAGCAGGGGAGCCCATGTGCCGAGCAACTGCAGCGTGAAGCTTCCGTTGTTGGCGTCCTTGAACGTCATCGACACGCCCTTGTCGTGGAGCGACTTGATCATGTCGGGATAGTTCGCGGGAACCGTGGTGTGAAACATGGAGCCATCACGGTGCTTTCCCTTCAACTGCATTCCGTCCACGGTGACTTCATGGACGGTGCCTTGATCTACTTCAGCCATGAACTGGGAGAAATTCTCTTCGGCGTCTTTCGGCCCTCCCCGCCCCTGCTGGATCACGGTCCACAACAAAAGGGCGGACAAGCCAATCACCACCCAGAACACTACGGTTTTTACTGTCGAATTCACCAAAAACTCCTGAAAGAAACCGGGGGCGATCCTTACACTCGCAACCCCGAGGCTCCTGTCGTTGAATTAGATGCCATGTCGCCCAATTTCGATAGAGAAATTCCCTAGACCACTATTCTACCTTTTCCTTAAGGAAAAGGCTTGCCGCCGCTCCCGTGACTTAAGTCATCTGGGAACTTGGGCTTGCAGCCAGGTACGGAATATTGCGGTTGATTTGTTCCACTGCCCCTAACCCGTAGCCCACCAGGAATGCTTCATCCACCAGAAACCCGAAATAGTCTGGTTGCAGTGCGACGCGACGCGCCGATTGCCGGTCCAGCAGCGTCACTAGTTTCACCGAAGCGGCCCCTCGGGCTCGCAAATCGCTCATCAGGAATTCGCTGGTCACGCCGGAGTGCACCAGACCCTCAACCAGCAGGATGTGCTGGCCGCGAATATCCGGTTCGTGGCTAAAGAAAATTTCCATGACCTCTCCGCCACTATTGCCCTGCTTGCTGTACCTCGGCTTGATGAACTGGCACACCACGGGGACGTCGAGCGCTCGCACCAGATCCGCCATAAAGATAAACGCATTCTCCAGAACGGCTAGCGCCTGAATCGTCTGTCCTTGATAATCGTCCGAAATGTGGCGGCCGAGTTCCTTCACGCGCTTTTGAATCTGCTCGGATGCAATGACCTGCCGAAGTGGCTCGACTCTCGGTGCGCTCATGAAGTGGCGTGCCTCCGGTCTTGGCGTTGAGACTGCTTGACAAGCTTCTGTTCCGGACTGTTGGACCAACTCTAGATCGCGCGCTCCTCGACTACCCTGGAGGTTTCTCGGATCAGCACCGCATCCTGCCCCGCATTGGCTTTCAATGCGGCTGGAACCGGGAACCCGCGCATCCAGACGATCTCATCTCCGCTAACGACAACCGGCCAAAGTCTGCGGCCCGGTTGCGCCACTTGCCGTTCCTGCAGCAACTCCTTGATCTTCTTCGGTGCTTTGGTGTGGGCCGGCCAGAACCGATCGCCCGCGCGCCAGTTCCGCACGATCAGCCAATCCGCTAACCCATCTGCCCGTAGAAGTTCCTGCCGATTATACTCCGCAATCTGTGACTGGGGATTGACGCGCAACGCTTCGATTACTCCCCCAATCTCAGGAATAGCGGCACGTCCAGGCACATCGAGCGGGTACTCATAGTCCGGAATCCGCTCCTGACGCCGCAGGTCAGGCGTGATGAAAACTACCGCCTCCGGCTCGCGCACCAGCTTCCAACCCAGAGGAAGCGATAACTCCTTTCCCGAGGGACCGTCCTGTGCCGCGAACCGCAGGATTTCCTCGATGTGCTTGAACTCGAGCGGAATTCCTGCTTGCTCGCCGATCGCCTTCAGCACTCGCCTCTGCACGGCCTTGGGCTCAGTCACCAGCCACGGCCGGCTCACTGAGGCATTCATCACCGCCGAGCCAGCCTGTTCCAATCGCGCCAATAATTCTGCACCGGGAGGCCCGGAGCGGGACGGCTGAATCTGCACCAAGGACTGCTCACCGTCGAAACCTGGCAGCCCGCGCGTCCACTCCGGCTGCGACCACTGCACCACCGTTCCCAGCCAACCTGAGATTTCGTTCTCCCAGTAATCTTCCTCGTCGCGTGCAATCTCCGCCAGTTCCGCAAAACTCTCCACTACCACCGGATTAAACTCACGCTCCAGCAAGGGGAGGACGAGTTTACGCACTCGATTGCGGGTGAACCTGGAATCGGCGTTGGTCGCGTCTTCCCGCCACGGCTGTTTGAGATTCGCGAGGTATTGCTCTAACTCACAGCGTCGAATTCCGAGCAGCGGCCGGACGATCTCTCCGTACCCTTCCCCATCTTCGTGTTCCACGAGGATGCGCGGATGTATCCCCGCAAGCCCTCGGAGCCCAGTGCCGCGAATCATCCGCATCAGCACAGTCTCGGCCTGATCATCGAGCGTGTGCCCGGTAGCGATCTTGTTCAAATGAGGCGCGGGAGATAAGCGTTCAGCTGCTGCCGGAGCTGAGATGGGGAAGGGCACGGCTTCAGCCGTGTCGATAACCGGCTGCAAGAACTCGGGCCTTAGCCTCTGAGGAACGCTTTGGGGTGGCGCAGCGCTTCCAGCGCTGCGATGGAGCGCTTCGACATGCTCGGCTTCAGCCCCTGAGGCGCTTGACTCTTCGACAGAATCTTCATCCGATCCCAGAAGCTTGTTAAAAAATCCATAACGCAACTCGCGCGCAGCAGCCTCCAACCCGGAATGTTCCTCAGAGGCAAGCTGCGTCACATCACCGCTCGCGCACTCAAACTCCAACCCATGCTCACGAGCGAGCTCGGCGACAAACTCCTGATCCGCGTCTGAGTCCGTCCCGCGCAGCTTGTGATTGAAATGAACAACCGACAGAACAATTCCGAGTTCCTGATGCCATTCAACCAGCAGGCGTAGAAGCGCGACCGAATCAATCCCGCCTGAAACCGCAATGCCAACACGGTCGCCCGCCCGCAGCAATTCCTCCCGCCGGATATTGCCCAAAACGCGCTCGGTTAGAGAATGCACGGAAACATGGTATCGCACCGCTCACGTAGGGACAGCCGCCTCGCCTGTCCGGGCTGAGCGGAGCGAGGCAGCTTGTGAGAGGTTCAACCCCGGCTGCCCCAGAAACTCTTCCTAAACACCACGAGTTGGCGCTCGCGGACAGCCAAGGGGAGCGGCTGTCTCATAGGAACCACTTACAATCCTGGACTCTTCTCCGTGATCAGCTTCTTAATCTTCTCCACAAACTCCGCGGCAGCCATGTCCTCGGTCTTTTCCTTCCCACGAGCGCGCACATTCACCTTCCCGGCCTCAGCCTCTTTATCTCCAACGACGAGGAGGAATGGGACTTTCTGCATGGCATGCTCGCGAATTTTGGCGTTCATCTTCTCGTTGCGCGCGTCCACTTGCACGCGCACGCCAATCGCCTTGAGCTGGTCGGCAACTTTGTTGGCATACTCCGCATGGCGCTCGCTAATGGGAATCATCGCCACCTGCACTGGTGAGAGCCATACCGGAAACGCGCCCGCGTAGTGCTCAATCAGCACGCCGAAAAATCGCTCGACCGAACCGTAGAGTGCGCGATGCACCATCACCGGCTGTTTGCGCGAACCATCTTCCGCAACGTATTCTAGGCCAAACCGTTGCGGCAAGTTGAAGTCGAACTGAACCGTCGAGAGCTGCCACAGGCGCCCGATCGCATCCACAAGCTTGATATCGATCTTCGGCCCGTAGAACGCCGCTTCGCCGGGAATCGTTTTGTACTCAATCTTGCGGAGTTTGAGGACATTCTCCAGCGATTGCGTCGCGCGGATCCATTGGTCTTCGCTGCCCACGAAATTCTTGCGGTCGTCCGGATTCCACGTCGATAGCTCGGTCTGAAACTTGTCGAAACCGAAATCCTTTAACACATCCAGGGCGAAGTCGAGGCAACTGGCAATCTCGCCTTCAATCTGCTCCGGGGTGCAAAAAATATGCGCGTCATCTTGAGTGAAGCCGCGCACGCGCAACAGGCCGTGCATCACTCCGGAACGCTCGTAACGGTATACGGTGCCTAACTCGCCCAACCGCACCGGAAGATCGCGATACGACTTCAGCGAATCCTTGTAGATCAGAATATGACCGGGGCAGTTCATCGGCTTCAGCCGGTACTCGGCGTCATCGAGTTCCATCGCGTCGAACATGTTCTGCGAGTAATAGCCCTCGTGGCCCGAAGTAAAGAACAACTGCCGCCGCGCCACATGCGGCGTGTACACCAGCGAGTAGCCGCGCTTCACGTACTCCTCGCGCATCCAGTCTTCCATCTCTTTGCGGATGATCCCGCCCTTGGGATGCCAGAAAATTAGCCCCGGCCCCGCGAGTTCCTGAATCGAAAACAGATCGAGCTGCTGCCCCAGCACGCGATGGTCGCGCTTCTTCGCCTCTTCCACCTGCTGCAGGTGTGCGTCGAGATCCTTTTTCGAAAAAAACGACGTCCCGTAAATGCGTTGCAGTTGCTGGTTCTTCTCGTCGCCCAGCCAGTACGCGCCCGCAACGTTGAACAGCTTGAATGCCTTGATCTTTCCCGTCGAAGGAATGTGCGGGCCGCGGCAAAAGTCGGTGAACTTACCGGTGCGGTAAATCGAAATCTTTTCATCGGGCTTTGTAAATTGCTCGATGAAATGGCATTTCATGAAGTCGCCTTCTTTTTTGAACTCAGCCAGCCCCTGATCCCGGGGCAGAAACTCGCGCGCATATGGAATGTTCTGCTGCACTAGCTCCTGCATTTTCTTCTCGATCTTTTCCAGATCTTCCGCGGCAAACGGAGTCGGCCGGTAGAAGTCGTAGAAGAATCCGGTCTCGGTCGGCGGCCCGTGGCCCAGTTTGGTCTCAGGAAAAAGCTCGAGCACCGCCGCCGCCAGCAGGTGCGCGGAGGAATGCCGGTAAACTTCAAGCGCCTCGGGATCCTTGTCGGTGAGCAGGCGGAGATCAGTGTCTTTTTCCAGCGGTTTGGTTAAATCGATCAGATCGCCATTCGTCTTCGCCACCAGCGCCGCATCGGCCAAGCGGGGGCTAATCGACTTCGCAATGTCGAGCGCGGTCGTTCCCTGGGGAACATCTTTTACGCTTCCGTCGGGAAGCTTCACCTGAATACTGTCTGCCATAAGAGTTGAGACCTGCAGGAGTACTGAATCTTTCAGTTTATTGGAGGGATTCCAGAGGGTCAAACCGACGAGCCAGCCACACATTCCGCTTGTCATCCCGAGCGCAGCGAGGGATCTTCGTATTTGCCTGCAGCATCATCACGGGGGGGCAAGCAAGAACCAAGGTCCCTCGCTGCGCTCGGGATGACTGGAGTTCCGCGGTTTCGCGATCGAACCCGCAAGCGTTACACGTCCTTGATGTGCGTCGCGATGTACCAGGTATTCCCGAACGGATCGGTAACCCCACCGCTGCGGTCGCCATAAGGTTGATCCGCGGGTTCCTGAATCGATTTCGCGCCCGCCGCCAAGGCCCGCTTATAAAGCGCATCGCAATCCGGCACGTACAAATA
>JAUTWY010000292.1 GCA_030838305.1 Acidobacteriaceae bacterium | reverse complement strand
TACGACGCAGCTATGCGCGATCAGATGCTCCCCCGCAAAGCAATCGAAAAGCCGTTACCCAAAGAACCGGAGAAAAAAGACGAGTAAAGTCATAGGGCGGGTTCAGGCTATGCCGAAACTGCGTGCTCGGCGGAAGGCCAACGCGACCAACGCAGAATGAGTGTCGCTAAACAATCACATCAAGGAAACTGAGGATCACAATTGTTTCGGGGTCCCGCGCTCCGGCATTTCGTTAATGATGCAAATGCTGGCCGCGGGCGGAATGCCTATTCTCTCCGATGGCGAACGGCAGGCTGACGTCGATAATCCGCGGGACTACCTCGAGTGGGAACGTATTAAGCAACTTCCGCAGAATCCCGGCTGCATTGCTGAAGCACAAGGTAAGGCCGTGAAAGTGACCTCGCGTCTCTTGCTGGCGCTTCCCGACGGCCACGAGTATCGCGTTATATTCATGCAGAGACCTTTACCAGAGGTTCTAGCGTCGCAGGAAGCGATGCTGCGCCACCGGGAGACTGCCCAGCCGGGAGCTGACGCTCCGCAATCGCTTCACCTTTCGAGAAGCACCTACGTGACGTCTATGCATGGCTCGACCCTAAGGCATACGTAAAGACTCTGCGCCTTCCCTACCACGAGGGAATGCAAGACGCCGAAGACATCGGTCCGAAACGCATCCAAATCGGCTTCTTGGAGATCAGTTTGAACCTGGAGGCAATGACCCGCCAGGCCGATGCGGGGCTCTACCGAAACCGCTCTCGTTGACACCCGGCAACGCTCATGTGGCGAGCCGCGTCGGCTGTTCGAGCGCAGCTGCAGACGTGGCAAGGATCATCTCCCCGAGAACAAAGGCCCGCGCGAATCCGATGATCCCAACCGTCCTGCGCAGGGTGAGGTAGGAAATTACGAGGGAGCCTTGCGGGCCCGCCTGCTGGTCGATACTGGCCTCCTATTTCACAAACGTCAGCCCATGCGGCACTGCATACTTGAAAACATAAGCGTAGAGCAACACGATGATTCCGACGATGGAACACAGCGCCACCGAATGCCACGCCACAAAACGAAAAATGATTCCTTCATTGCCCACCTGCTCGGTAGCCGCAGTCGCAATCGTAATCGACTGCGCGTCCACCATCTTCCCCATCACTCCACCAGAGCTGTTGGCTGCGCACATTAGGATCGGATCGATGCCGAGTTGTTGAGACGTGATTCTCTGTAGGCTTCCGAACAACGCGTTCGAGGACGTGTCGCTCCCCGTGAGCGCCACTCCCAGCCATCCCAGGAACGTGCCAAAAAATGGATAGAACCATCCGGTCCGAGTAAATGCCAAGCCCAACACCGCGTCCAGGCCCGAGTAACGCGTCACGTAGCCCAGCCCCAACATGAACGAGATTGCAATCATGGCGAGCCGCATGCGCACCAACGTTCTCCAAAAAATCCTCATCAGCTGCACCGGCCCTCGGCCCAGCAACAGGCCGGAAACGATTGCGGCGAAGAAGCATCCTGTCCCAGTGGCGGAGAGCCAATTGAAATCGTACCGCGCCGCTTCGGGCGTGGGCTTGACGACAACCGGCGCGGCGCGCGAAATTGCATTGTGCAAATAGAAGACATCCCAACCCGGCGGTCCGGGTCGAACCTTGCCGTTCGGAAGTGTGACCCGAAACGACGGCGTGGTCGCCAGGTTCATGGCAAGTTTTATTTTTGGCAGCCCCCAGAGCAACACAAACAATGACAGGACCGCGAAGGGCATCCACGCTTTCAAGACCTGTCCAGCGGTGTAAGAGCGGGTTTTTGCAAGTCCATCAAACTCGCGCGCCGTCCATTCGCCGCCCACATCGTCGCTGATCTTGCCCGTCGCAGCAACAACATCGGCCGGCTTATCGTCGTAATCGAATCGCCAGATTTTCTTCGGCTTCCAGAACCGGAAGAAAATCAGAGCAGCCACAATCGAAACTACTCCCCCCATGATGTCCACCAGATTGCTATCCACATAATTCGACCAGAAGAATTGGGTGAGGGCGAATGAGACTCCAATCACCAGAATGGCGGGAACCACTTCGAACGTTTCACGCCAACTCACCATCGTCTTCACCAGCCAAAAAGGAACGATCACGGCGGTGAAAGGGAGTATGCGGCCAATCATGGCGTTGAGATCGGATTCCGGCAAAGCTGTCACCGCCGCCAGCGTGTGAACCGGAGTACCGATCGCGCCCCACGCCACCGGCGCGGTGTTGGCGATCAGATTCAAAGCAGCCGCATGGAATGGCTTGAAGCCAAGCCCGATCATGAATGCCCCGGCAATCGCGACCGGAGCGCCAAACCCGGCAGCCCCTTCTATGAAGGCGCCAAAACAGAACGCAACCAGTAATACCTGTAACCGTCGATCGGCAGTGATCCCTGCAATCGACTCCTTCATGATTTCAAATTGTCCGGTCTCCACCGAGATGTCGTAGAGATACACCGCGGCGAGAACGATCCATGCGATCTTCAAAACTCCGAACGCCACCCCGTACGCAAAACTAAGCCCGGCCAGCACCGGCGGCATTTTGAAAAAGAGGATCGCAACCGCGACGGCGGTCGCTGCACCCGCTATGGCGCACCAGTGCGGCTTCACTTTGAGACCCGCCAGCAACGTGAATAAGACAATGACAGGAAGGGCCGCAACCAGCGTTGAAAGCCACCAGTGGCCAAGCGGATCGTATATCTGGGTCCACTGCATGAGAACCTCCTAGCGAACGGGGTCTAATGCTTTAGGGAAATCTGACTACGGAAAACTGACCATAGAACTCTGGATTCGTATTAGGGTATGCCTTCAGGCATACCGCACACGCAACCGCGCTGATTCTCGCCTTTAGGCGCTGCGATTAACTCGCTTCCCAACTCTTCGGGACATTCACATACGACCGATCCAGCGCCTCCACCGACGGACATCCCAGCAGCCGCAACGTCCGCTCCAAGTCAACCCGCAGAATCTCAATCGCGCGGTCGACTCCTGCCTCCCCCGCCGCCGCCAGACCGTAAGCATAAGCACGCCCGCACAGCACAGCGCGCGCGCCCATGCAGAGAGCCTTCGCCACGTCGGTCCCGCGACGAACGCCTCCATCCATCAGAACATCGATTTGCCCTTTTACCGCCTCCACCACTTCCGGAAGCGCCCGCAAGGATGCCGGAACTCCATCCAGTTGCCGCCCGCCATGGTTCGATACCGAAATCGCTGCCGCCCCTGCGTCGATCGAGCGACGCGCATCGTCCGCTGTCAGAACGCCCTTAACCACAATCGGTCCCTTCCATATTTTCCTGATCCAACTGAAGTCGGCCCAGGTCACAGCCGATTCCGCCAGCGCCGCATTGATGTCAACCAGCGGCATCTGTCCCTTGCCGGGCACAATCACATTTGGCAGTCCCGGCAATCCCCCGTCGAGCAGGTAACTGACGAGCCACCCGGGACGCGACAGAATTTGTGGAAGAAACGGAATCTTCTGCAACGGCCCACCACTGATCAGCTCCTTCATTCCATTGCGATAATCGCGCTCGCGAATTCCAGACACTGGAGTATCAATCGTGACGACCAGCGCATTGAATCCCGCCACCCGCGCTCTCTCAATCGCAGCCTCGGCCGCCCCGCGCCCGCCCATCAGGTAGAGCTGATAGAAAACCGGCCCGGTCGACGCGGCCCTCACATCTTCCAGCTTATGTCCGGAAATCGTCGATAGAATGTACCCGATGCCTGCCCGGCCCGCGGCCCGCGCCGCCGCCATTTCCCCTCCCGGATGCATTAGCCGGCTATACCCAACGGGCGCGAGCATGATCGGAAGCGAAAGATTGAAGCCCAAAACGCTGCTACACATACTGCAGTCCGCGAGCGCGACCGCATGCCTCGGCCGAAAAGTTACATCGTTAAAGATCCTGCAATTCTCGCGCAGCGTAACTTCGCCTTCGGCGCCGCCGTCGAGATAATCGAAAACGGATTTGGGGATCCGCTGGCGGGCGATCGGGCGGAAGTCTTCTATGCTTACAACTTTAGGTGACGCCACCGATCGTGCGGCTCTCGTCATCTGCAATCCAATACCTGGAATCTAGAAGCAGGCCGATATCCTACCATCGCTTCAAACCGGCGCAAAATGTAATCTTCCTGACTGCCGGAGCCTAAGCGTCCTACACTGTCATCCCGAACGCGGCAGGGGACCTTGGTGTTTGCTTGTGGCCGCATTGCTGCTTACCCGACGCCGATACCGTACCCACAAATACGCAGCCGGCCCCGACGCCAGATTCAACAGCCCCCACTTCCGGGTCGCGACGTCGCTGTAGACCATCGCCCAGACAAACAGCAGCGTCGGCGCGAGCACGATCAACATCGCTCCCACGGTTCCTCCCGTCACGCGAAAGCTGCGCGGCGCGTCGGGATACTTCCGGCGCAGTTGCCAGAAAGAAAGCACGGTCTGTATCGAAGTCGCCATGCGCGTCCATGCATAGACGCTAATAAGTTGGGGCACAGTGAAGAACGCCAGCGCAGCGCAGAAAACCGCGGACAGAACGATTGATCGCACCGGCGTGCCATAACGCACGCTCACTTTGGCCAGCGCAGGATGAAAGTATCCGTCTTCCGCCATGGTCAGCGGGACCCGCGTGACCGAGAGCAGGGTGCTGTCCAGCAGAACGAAATTGCAAATTACCGCCGCCACAAAAATCGATGTGCCCAGCACGTTCCCACCGAGCAATCTTCCGGCCGTCACCAGGTATCCGGTTTCCCACTCCTGCCAGTTCCCCAAAGCTGTCAGGCCCGCGGCGAGAGTGATCACATAAATCCCAATCGCGAGCGGCACCACAATGGCCAGTCCAATGGGAAAATTCCGCGCCGGATTCTCCACCTCCTCAATCACCGTCGAGAGTTGTTCATACCCGGCATACGACCACAGAGCGATGGCCAGGCCCACGCCGAAAGCGCCTTGCCACGGCGTGCCGGTCGGCAGAAAAGGATGAAATGGATTGAAATGCGCGTGACGAAACCCAAGCAAGATAAAAATCACCAGCGGCACCGACATAGCGAGCAGCAGAATCAGCGTAACGTTGCCTACCAGATGAATGCCTCTCACATTCAGATAGGCCACCACCAACAGAAATACCAACGCTACGCCCCAGTGCTCGGCTCGCGAATGCACGGGCATCCAATCCTCCAGATAGTCCGCCATCGCCACTCCGTAAGCTGCGCTCATCAAGAACGTTCCCGTCCAGTTCCACCAGCCGCATTGGAATCCCCAAAAATCGCCCAGTGCGGCGCGGCTCCAGCGGTAGAAACCGCCTTCCACCGGCATCAGGGTGGTCATTTCAGCCGTGGCCAAAGCAATGGGCACCGCAAACAGCAATGGCACAACGAGGAGAAAAGTCAGCCCCAATCCTGGGCCCGACGAGGAGACCATCGATTCCAGGGAGAACGGTCCGCCCGCACAGTACGCAAACAGGAGCGCGACAAACGGCGCCAACCCAATTCGCCGTAAATTCTTGGTAGGAGCGTAGAGACCTGTCGGGCCGGAGGCAGGACTCATGAGGAGACTTTCAGTTCTCTTTCAAACATCAACGTAGGATGTCCCTTATAGCTTGCGATTTGCGATTGCCGATATCCGCATTTCTCTGCAACGCGAACCGAGGCAAGATTATCGGGAGCAATGATGCATGCAGTCCGTGCGCCCTCGAAGTGCCGATCGCCCCATTCCACAGCCGCGCGAACCGCTTCGGTCGCATAGCCCCTGCCGTGGACGGACGAAGCAAGCACCCACCCGATTTCCGGCACACCCTGCAGCGATGGCTCGATATCCCGTTTGTAGTCGGCAAATCCAATCTCTCCCACAAATTTCCCCGACTGCTTTTCTTCCGCTACCCAGTAACCAAAACCAAGTAAGGACCAATGCCCCGCGTAACGGAGAAACCTCGTCCACGATTCTTCTGCCGTAAGCGGCTTGCCTCCAATGTATCGAATCACCAATGGATCCGCCCACATCGCTGCGCATTGCACAAAATCCTCGAGCCGGTGTCCGCGCAGTCGGAGGCGCTCGGTTTCGAGAATCGGGACGTTTACCACCGACAATAATGATTCAGCCATTGGGGCAGTCTACCGCTTGACGGCGTTCGGCGAATCATCGTGCGGCATTCCTCCGCGCCTGCCTGGTTCCCGCACGCAGTCCCTTCGCCACCATCCTTCGATATCCGGCATCGTCCAGGGATGCCATCACCGCGGCTGCGGTCCCACCAGGCGTTGCCGCCTCTTCTAATAACTCATGCAACGGTACATCGCCTTCGCGCCAAGCCCCAATTCCATCTGCAAGTGCGTGAGCCGCAGCCATCCGCGCCATCTTTCCGTCCAGTCCGATCGCTTCGGCCGCCGCAATCAGCGTTGCCAGCGCGTGATAACCGTGGCTGCTGGAGAAAGTCACAGTGAACGCATCGAATTGCTGCTCAGGAATCTCGACTACCGGACCGACCAACGCAAACAACTTTCTGACTTGGGCGCGGCCCGCTGCGGGAACTTTCCGATCGAATGTCAACGCAGTCAATCCTCGGCCACTGCGACTCACCGGACTCGGCATAGCCCGCGCCCAGTGCACCGGAGGGCCTGATGCAGCCCGTAATTTGTTAAGAGGAATGCCCGCCGCCAGACTTACCGCCGTCAATGGCTTACGGACGCGGGGTGCGATTTCTTTCAGCAGTCCTCGAACGGAATCCGGCCGCACAGCAATAACCAATATCCCAGCCAAGTTCACGGCCCGATGCAGATCTGATTCGACCGAAACCCCGTACTGCCGTTTTAATCGCTGAAGTTTTCTAGGATGCCGGTCATGCACCACGATAGGCTGGTCAAACTTCACAAGCCGCAATCCTGCGATCAGCGCACTGGTGATTCGTCCGCCGCCAAGAAAGACAATAGCCTTCACGAAAGTCCTGAGCAGGCCTGATCCGCAGCCTCAACCAGCGCTTGCACATCCTCTTCTGTGTGCGCAGTCGAGATAATCCAATGCAGGCCGTTGGACGGTGTCATATAGATTCCGCGGTCGAGCAACCGCTGCACGAAACGTGAATAGAGTTTCGTGTCCACATACGTGCAGTAGTCACGGTAGTCGTGAATGCCATCACGTTCAGTAAAGTAAATCTGAAACATCGGCCCGAACCCCTGCACGATCGCTTTCACCTGCCGCCGCCGAAATACATCGCGCAGTCCGGCAATGGCGGCATTCCCCACCGCGTGAAGTTTGCGATAAGCATCCTTTGCAGACAGCAGCTCAAGATTCTGTGCAATCACTTTCATGGTCAGGCGATGTCCATTAAAAGTTCCATAATGCAGCACCATGTTTTCGCTCCATCGCATCCGCTCAAGGATGGAACGGGGGCCGGCCACAGCTCCCACCGGAAATCCTGCGCCCAGAGCCTTTCCGAAAGTGCTGATATCAGGCTGGACGCCGTAATATTCCTGGCACCCCCCGGGCGCGTAACGGAAGCCAGTCACCACTTCATCAAGAATCAGCAGCGCCCCACAGCCATGTGTGAGTTCGCGCAGGCGCTCCAAATACCCGTCCCGCGGCAAAATGCATCCCATGTT
>JAUTWY010000253.1 GCA_030838305.1 Acidobacteriaceae bacterium | reverse complement strand
GAGCGAAGGAAACTATGGTTCTCTCGAGCGGACAAGTTTGAGGACCCGCTTGAAGGCACGTTCACCGACGCTGAAATAGCTCATTTTCGATCTCTGCGGCCTGACGGCACGCCTGTTGACCCGGCTGCGTACTCTTTGCCGGGAGTATCTAAGATGATGCGTGGCACGACGTTTGTTAACTGTTGGCGCGAGGGGAAGCGTGAATCGATGGCGATGTGGGACATTTATGGAAAGGGATCTGGGATTGTGGCGATTAAGTCCACTGTGGGTTTGCTGAAGGAAGCAGTCGCCTCCTATAACTGGGATGTGTTTATCTCGCGTGTGAGGTACATCGACTGGAATGAGCTAAATTGGGGCGGCAACGCGCTTGAAATGTGTGTCCGAAAGGACGCGTCTTACGCACATGAATCTGAGGTTCGAGCGGTCATATGGGGTCTTGGTTCGCGGCCAGGCGGCTCCCCTTTGGTAACGATGCTGCCGGACAACGATATGGCAAGTATAAGGTCTGGAGAAGAGGTGGACATCGATCCGGCTCGCTTAATCACTGAAGTGATGATTGGGCCACGGGAACAATCGAGAATCTTTAACCTCGTCCAAGTGATTATGAAGCGCTACGGCCTGCCCCAGCCGCTCAAAGCATCCGACCGCCTCAAGGCCCGGGCGAGTATATGGCCCTAACGCCCACCATTTTGGTTTACAGATCCTGACCGTTGGTCGAGAGCTTTTTGTCACCTTCTGAAAGTTGACGAAATCGCATAGGCAACTCCCGGTAAAATCGCGCAATCGGAAAATGATCCACTACCGAGATTGGACTTGGCGACGGATTCGCTTCCTGTTCGCCTGGGATTTGGATAGACTATGGAACGGACGGCTACACTTTTTGAGATGGGATTGCGGGCGACGGCGAGCCCCCTGCTGGGTTCGGTGACGCAGGCGATCAACCGGCAGATTGCACATTATTCGTATCATGTGGGGCAGATCGTTTATGTGGCGAGGTATTTCGCGGGAAGCAACTGGCGAACGCTGACGATTCCCAAGAAGAAGTCGGGCGAGTTTAACGCACAAGTGGCTTCTGGCGAGAAGTCGCAGCGCTAAAGTCGGAAGTTCCAGTTTTTGTGTGGATTGGATTCAGCCAAGCGGATTGCGCAGTTGGCCAAATTCAAGTCCTCAGAACGACGACGAACTGTGCATTGCCATCAATAGGGAGGCAGTAGTTCCGCAATGGCGCACCCCCGTGGTAGGACTTAGGGCTGCAATGCCGCACGCCTAGGGCGATTCGGTGTCAACTTCGAAAGAACGAACTCCTGAAGGACGCCGACGAGGGACGTCTCACCGAGTCTGATAAACGCCGACGACACCACGAACCCGGATCCGCGGCGGTCGTTCGCGGGAAGATAGAGGGCTTGCATTCCGGCGCCAGCAAAACTTCCGATGACGTTCGAGTAATTGGGCTGCCAGTGCCCATTGTCCCCTTTGCATATCACCGAGCTGGCCACGGCATAGAGAATCCTGGATCGCTTGCTACCGCGTCCTTTGTAGAAGTAGCGTGGGTCCTGCTTGAGAAGCGAAGGCATTACGGCCCCTCCGATAAAGGTTGCGGCAAAAACATTAGCGTAAGTTGCACCGTAGCGCTTGGCATACCCTTGCGCTCCCTGTCCGTAAGAGCCCCAACGATCTCCGGCCTGGCTAATCCCAGCCACGACCCCAACCCCGACAAGCGTGATCGGGTCACCAGCCGATTTCCATGCAAGCTCAAACTTTTGTTTCGCCGTGAGAGGAGCGGAAAAGGGCTCGTAGCTGACATAGAAGTTGGGGATCACTCCGAACACCCGCTGCTTTTCTTGTTCTTTGATCTGGACGACTGCCAGTTCCTCGGGCGTCAGTCCAACGTGCACCTCTGTTACCTGAGTGGGGATGACCAACATAATGAGTGGAGTGACGTACGCTTCTCCAGATCGCAGAGTTCCGGAGGACTTCAGCGACGCGAGACCCGGGGACGAAATTGTGAGCTCGAAGGGGCCGGGGGCGACATTGGAAAACGCGAATAGCCCGTCCTGGTCCGACGTTACCTCCAGGCCCGAAGATTGGCCTTCACGGGTAAGCTTCACGACGGCTCCGGCAATGTTGGCTCCGGATTGATCAACAACCTTACCGCTGATGCTTCCCGCCTGGTGGTCAGCGTGTTGCTGCCCTCCGGCGGAAGCCTGTGTTCCCTCTAAGTCAACCAGTGCACTCGTCGTTGTTTGGTCAATCGGAGGCTGTTGAGACCATGCAGGATAGCTGCAAAGCAGCACTAGCAGGCTCAGCCAAACCAGCTTTGCGAGGCCCAGAACCAAGCATTCTTTCGCAGAACCCACGGACATTTCTTGCCTTCACCTCCCGATCCTAGATTGGTTCGTCGGAATTCGATGCTGCTGCGGACCTCTGAGTTACAAACGTGTTACGCCGCTCATCGTCCCGAGTACAACGTAGCGGCAACAGGCAAGAACGCCAAGGAGGCGACCCGACACAACAGGCAAGGGCTAAATTAGAGCCTGTTCGTCTGGCCATGCGCCTTGACCTAGAGGACAAGTACCCCAGGGGAAACGAGGGGATCCGACAAGCTTGCCTCAAGAAAGTGCAGCGCTGATCATGGTAATAGTACTAGCTTAACTAAATAGAATCTTGGAGGAGAGAAATGCGTAAGTTGCTTATTGTGTGTGGGTTGTTCTTGGTTTCCGCGGTATCCGCTAAGGCGCAAGAAGATCGAGGGTTCGAGATTTCCGGAAACTATCAATATGTTCGGTTGAATCCGGGCAACGGAGCTTCCGGCATCAACTGCCAAGGTGGGGCTGGCTCGTTCGGGGCTTATTTGGCACCGCGGGTCGGGGTAATCGGTGAGTTCGGGGCGTGCAAGGTCACGGGGTTGCCGTCCGGCCTGACTTCGCACGAGTTGAGCTATCTCGTCGGGCCGCGCATCTATTTCCCCACTCATGGACGCGTGTTTCCGTTCGTCCAAGCGCTGTTTGGTGGCGAGCAGTTCTCTGCCGGTGCGACTGGTTTTGGCTCGGCGTCAACCAACGCCTTTGCAGCGGCAGCAGGCGGTGGGGCGGATGTGACCCTGACGCGGCACGTCTCTTTCCGAGCCATCCAGGTCGATTATCTCTACACCCACTTTGCTGGGACTGGTCAGAATAACCTGAGAATACAGAGCGGACTGGTGTGGCGCTTCGGTAGGTAATCAAATCTGAAGCAGCCGTAACAGTTCTCGTTCTCGATGAGTCGGGGCGCACCGCAAATTACCACTGGTGCGCCCTTTATTTTCGTTCTCACTACTCCAAGAAAATCAGGCGGCAGCACCCACGAGAAAACGGGGTCAGGAAGGATCTTTTTGCCGAGTATTTTGGACGCCCGTGACAATCCCGATTCCGAGCAGCACGATAGCGCCGACGGCGATCCAGCGGGACGGCACGTGAGCCAGATGAGCCCCGTAAATCAGGCCGCCGATTAGGATCAAGAAACCCAGCGCGTACAATCCGAATGACATGATGGCTCCTCTTCGAATCAAGACTGGGGACGGAATGCGCCTAGTATGCCGCAAATACCCAAGCAGGCCATACCGTTCTGTCTGTACGCCATCGCGGCTTGGCCGACTGGTGTAAAATACCAAGGTAGGAAAATGGTGTTCAAGTATTGATAAAGTCGCGTAACCCGGACAAGTCCCCTTACCTGATGGGCCCCGATCTCGACACGGCGATTCATCCCTTCACGACGGCTTCGCTTCCTCTTCGCCTAGCATTCTTATAGACTATGGAGCGGATGGCTACACTTTTTGAGATGGGATTGCCGGCGACGGCTAGTCCCCTGCTGGACGTGAATGAGACGCAGAGGTGCGCGATTACGCATGGCGCGGGGCCACTGCTGGTGATTGCGGGGGCGGGGACGGGGAAGACGCGGGTGATTACGGAACGGATCCGGCACCTGTTGGAGACCGATGCTTCGATTACGGGCGAAAATATTCTGGGGCTGACCTTCACCAAGAAGGCGGCTGGGGAGATGAAGGCGCGGGTGATGAAGGCGGTGGGGGAGCGCGGCAAGGATGTTACCTTGGCGACGTTTCATTCGTTTTGCGAGGCGCTGCTGGTGGAGCTGGATCCGGGGCGGGTGATTCTGGATAAGTGCGATCACTGGATTTTGTTGCGGAGAAATTTGGCGCGATTGCGGCTGGAGAAATACCGGCGGCTGCCGGACCCGGGACAGTTTTTGAATGATTTTCTGGAATTTTTCAGCCGCTGCCAGGACGAACTGGTTTCCTGCGAAGACTTCCAAGCTTATGCGGATGGTTTAGGGGTGAGGCTGGAAGCGGAGCGCGGAGAGCTGGACGAAGATGCCCACGCGGAGCGCGCCGATCAGGTGGCGCTGCAACAGGAAATTGCGCGGGCTTACGGAGCCAGCGAGGGATTGCTGAGGGAGAAAAACCGCGCGTCCATCAATTCGCTGATTACCGAAGCGGTGGCGCTGCTGCAAAAAGATGCGGCGCTGCGAGAAAAACTGCGGCAGCGTTACCGCTACATCCTGGTGGATGAGTTTCAGGATACAAATATCGCGCAAATCGAGCTGCTGGATTTGTTGTGCGCAGAGCCGCGAAATATTTTTGTAGTGGGCGATAACGACCAGGCCATTTATAGATTTCGCGGAGCTTCGTTCGCGAGCTTTGCGATTTTTGAAAAGCGATTTGCGGGGTTGAAGGATACCGATGATCCCAGCCGGTACCGCGTGACGCTGACGGAGAATTACCGGTCGACGCCGAACATTTTGCGGGTGGCGACGCACGTTATCGGGCAAAACGCGCGCAGCGAGCGCTTCCCTCCCAAGGTGCTGACGACGTCGCATCCCGAGGGAGAGAAAATTCGCATCGCGGAACTTGCGAATGCCGACGATGAATCGCGTTGGGTTACCAGTGAGCTGCAACGGCTGCACCGCGCGGGACACCGCTGGAAGGATTTCGCGGTGTTGTACCGGCAACACGCGCATCGCGACCAACTGGTGGAAGAGCTTTCGCGGGCGAAGATTCCATTTGTGATCAGCAAGCTTTCGATCCTGGAGCATCCGCTGGTGCGGGATGTGCTGGCGTACCTGCGGCTGATCGCGCAGCCGTATGACGATGTGGCGTGCGCGCGGGTGTTGGCGGCGCCGGCGTGGCAGATGGAGCCGGAAGATTTGGTGAGGCTGACGCAGCGGGCTTCGAAGAAACGTGGCGCGGCCCTGATCGATATTTTGCAAGCGCCGCAGACGGAGCTGGCGTTTGATGCGTCGCAAGCTTCGGTGCAGGTGCTGCTGGATTTTCTTTTGGCGCAGCGGAAGACGATTAACCGGCGGAGCGCGAAACAAATACTGGGCTCGGTGATCGACTGGCTGGAGATTCGTGAACGGGCGGCGGTGCAGGATCGCAAATATGTGACGAGGCTGGTGGAATTTGTTGTCGAGTGGGAGCCGAAGAGCGATACGAAGGGCTTGGCGGAGTTTTTGGAGTATCTGGATTATTTCGACCAGGCGGGCGGGACGGTCAGTCTAGAGGATGATGTTCCGGGCGACGCAGTGCAGCAGATGACGGTACATGGGGCGAAGGGGCTGGAGTTCCCGCATGTGTTTTTGCTGCGGCTGAATAACAAGGCGTTTCCCGCGTCAGAGCTGACGCGGGTGTTTGAGTTTCCTGCCGAACTGATGAAAGAAGGCGCGCCGGCGGAGCAATTCCACATACAGGAAGAGCGGCGGCTGTTTTACGTGGCGCTGACGCGCGCGCGCGAACGGCTGACGATTACCACGCTGACGGACAAGAAGGGCAAAGTGCCTACATTTGTCGAGGACATTGTTATGGATCCGGTGTTGAAGCGGCGGGAC
>JAUTWY010000247.1 GCA_030838305.1 Acidobacteriaceae bacterium | reverse complement strand
CATTTTAATATCCCTGCGCTTATCCAAATCGCGGAATCCCTGCGCGCTTCCGGTCGCCAGTGGCCCGAGAACGCCACCTACAACGGCGGATTCTTCGATAAAGCCATGGCGCTGTGCGAGAGCATGCGAAAGCCGGTAATTGCGACCATCTCCGGCACAGCCCTAGCCGGTGCCTTCGAGTTCGCGGTCCAGCACGGTGACAGCCAGCACAGACCGAGCCTCAAAAACGGACGGGTTCCTCAAGCACCCGGACCGGCCGCTTTTGCACGGAGAGTGCCGTACATCATCACATTTCAGATCGCCGTTCGAACTACAATCTGAAAGTGTCACTGATTGACGCCGCTGGCTAGAATACCTCCGTCCACCACCAGCAGGTGCCCGGTGACAAAGCTCGCTGCATCGGACGCCAGGAACACTGTTGCCCCAGCCAATTCGTCGAGTTGCCCGAAGCGTTGCATCGGCGTTCGCATCAGGAATTCCCGCCCGCGGTCTGTCCCATCGAGCAGGTTAGCATTCATGTCGGTGCGCAAAACGCCCGGAACCAGCGCGTTAACACACACTCCGAACTTGGCCCATTCCACGGCGAGCGCCTTGGTCAGGGAAGCAACCGCTCCTTTGCTGGCGCTGTAGGCCGCGACCTCATAAAGCCCAACAAATGACGATAGAGATCCAATATTAATGATCCGGCCATAATGCCGCTCGATCATGTGGCGCCCGAATACGCGGCACGCGCGAAAAGTGCCATTCAAGTTTGTTTCAAGGATGGCATCCCAGTCCGCCTCTGGAACCTCAAGGGTAGGCATTCGTTTGGTACGACCAGCGCAGTTCACGAGAATCTCGACGCTTCCAAAAGCGTTACACACCAGTTGGAGGAAATTCTCGAGGTTGGAATTGTCGGTGACGTCGCAGGTCGCGGCGAGCGACCGGCGTCCCAGCGCCTCAACCGCTGACACCGCGGCCAGCACTTGTGCCTTTCGCCGTCCCGTAGGAACCACATTGGCTCCCGCTTGCGCCAGCCCTCGGCTGAGGGCCAACCCAATCCCGCTGGTTCCTCCGATGACGACAGCAGTCTTGTCCTTCAGTTCGAGAAGAGGATGTCCCATTGAAGAAGGTCGTTTCAGGTTTCGGTCGTCAATTGGCCCGCGACTGCAGGAGAATTATAAAGCGATTACGATAAGCCACATCTAGAAAAGTTTCATCACGAATCCTAGCCGTGATTCCTGGTTCCAATTCAGGCAGACCCAAAACTCAAATTCGTGGAACGCGGAGATGCAGATTCCCGAGATGCATCTTCTCCAGTCGCAGCACGCCCTTACTGTTGGTCCGCAAGCGGAGCATGTTGGCTAGAACTCCGGGCAACACCGCAGCGGGCGACGACGAAACATTCGGTCCGGTGAAACTAAGCTCGTAGACCGTATGCGGCAGCAGGCCGGAGGCGATGAGCGAATCGCACGCTAGATCCGGCAACGATACTTCCCCTCCCTGAGAGGCAATATTCGATGTGCTGAACAACACGAAGGGGCCGGCCTCCGAGGCGGCGCCCAGAAAATTAACTCCGTCGATGAGCTCGTTGCGCTTTTTGCCTGTGGCGCCAGTATTGCCGATCTCGAAAACGTGAAGAAAGAAATCCTCCTCGGCGGGGATTGACGGCGACACTTCGATGCGCCAAGCGCCCGGCACCACGCTTGGCGCGGCGCATGCGCGATATCATCGACATCGACACCGGAGCGGTCGTCGCCGGACAGACCACGATCGAGCAGATGGGCGAGGCCATCCTGGATCTCGTTATTCAAGTGGCGAACGGCGAAATCCGAACCAAAGCCGAACTGAAGGTTCAAGAGGATTTCATTCCTTGGAAACGAGGCGTTTCGCTCTAACCACGGAAAACAGCAACACACTGAACTTCCGTCTAGACGGCAAAGTTGCGATGGTTACGGGCCGCGAATGGCATTAGGCAAGCCATCGCTATGAAACTTGCAGCGCAGGGCGCGGTGATTCGTGTTCTGGACGTAAACGAACCGACTGCGACCGCAACGTGCCAGCGGGACGCTAGACCTGCGCCCGCAGGAAGTTGCAGCACGAATTGATCATCCATAACGGGTCTGCCGCAGGGGGAATTTCTGATAAAAACGTCGCAAGGTCACGCTTAGGAGAACGACGTTTTCGCCGAGTACAACGTCCAGTACCTCGATCCGGTGCTGAACTTTGCAGACCGCAACGTGTTCGCCCATCAGATGCTACAGGCGTGGCAGCCCATCCTTGGATTGTCGCAAGAGGAGAACGATCGCGCCGTGGAGGTAGGATACAAGGCATTAGCCGACTGCGAAAACAACATTCGCCGCAAAGCGCGCCAGGTTCTCGACCAGCTCGAACGCGAGGACCGCATTGGCATCGTCATGTTGGGCCGCCCTATCACCATGATCCCGGACTGAATCACGAGATCATGGAAGAGTTTCAGAAGCTGGGTTATCCCATCTTCTCGCAAAACACGCTGCCCCTCGACGAGGACACGCTGCAGCGCCTGTTCGGCGACGAGGTGCGCGCCGGGGTGATCAGTCATCCTCCGGACATCGGCGATGCCTGGAAAAACTCGTACTCCTGCAGCACGAACCACAAGGTATGGGCTGCGAAGTTCACCGCGCGCCATCCGAACCTTGTAACGCTCGAGGCTTCCAGCTTCAAGTGCGGGCACGATGCGCCCATCTACGGGGTGATTGAGGGAATCATCGAGCAATCCGGCACGCCATACTTCTGCTTCAAGGACCTGGACGAGAACAAGCCCTCGGGCTCGATCAGGATCCGGGTCGAAACGATCGATTACTTCTTGCGGCGATATCGCGACGAAGTCATTCGCAAGCGCAAAGCACAAGAGGAAATTGAGGCTCAGCTAGCGGCCTTGGAAACGGAACTGCGAGGGTCAATGCCGTCGCAGCCAATTCAACGCGAGCCCGAGGTACAGGAGATGGCTGCCGACCAGTGGGGACCCACTGAGCAAATGCGAAACGCGTTGCGAACCAGTGGATAGGATTCGTCGTTACGAGTCCATACACTTCACATCTGGATTCCTGTAGCGTTGTCATGCGTTAGTTCCGGATACTCGAAGTTGATCCTCACTTCGCGATCGAGACTGGTCGCAGATTTGGTGTGAGCACCGTTAACTCGCCGACTTGTTCGCGCGGATCACTGGCTGGAGCCACCCGCTGCCGTCGGCGCAGGCGCCGAGGCTTTCAGTTGGTCCAGGGCAGCAAGCACCACTTGCCAACGTACCTGGTCTTTCTTCGTCTCGATCGCAGCCGAGGAGTCAGAATAAAACAGCAGGATATCATCGCGCAGTTCCGGCGACGTTCGATCGAACTTCCGCTCCGCCAATTGGGCCAGCAACTTTGCGTAGGCATCGTCAGTGAGCGAGTATTCCGCTGCCTTGGTTGGCTGCCCGCTATCGAGATCGCAGTTGGGAAGCACCAGCGTATTGCTTCGCACTTGTTCGAGGAAGGCCCTGTATTGATCGACGGTCGTGTTGATGCTCTTGAAATACAGGTCCTCGGTTTTTGGAGTCGGATTATTGAAAGCTAATCCCTTGAAGGGGCCGATTCTTGGCATGTAACGCAACAGCGTCGACAAAATCCGGGTGCCCACGCCCGGCTTCACGTAATCTTTTCCCCATTGCTTTTCGTAGTCCGACCGCGAAAGCCGGTATAGGAATTTCCGTTTTGCGAAGTTCGGCGTCTCGCGCATCATGTCTTTCTTATGGGTTTGCAGCGCGACCTGCGTCATACGCGGAATCAGCCGGCTCACCGCGAAACGGTACGATCCCACCGCCAGATCCTCATGGGCAAGCACATCTTTTAACTCGACTCCGTACACCACCGGGAAGACCCGCTCCAGCAGCGCCTTCGACACCTGGAATCCAATGAAATCGTGGTACTGCTGCGAGGCATAACGATTCTTCGCGACCTGCACCGTGTCGAACCCAAACTCCGTTTTCAAATGCGCCGTCTTGTCCTGGGCGTATCGCACTGACTTACCAAACTTCGCCCGCAGCTTGGGATACTCGATCGCGACCGCCTGGTTAACCGCGGGGTGGCCCGCGATATCCGACGCATAGTGTGACAGCGCGCCCAGCGCGAACGCATACTCGTTAACATCCTGGCTCTCGAGCAGCAGCTCACGGACAAAGTCTCCGCTGCGAACGTAGTGCACTAGATCGCTGAATTGCCGGCTACCGAACGGATAATATCCAAGATCCTGAATGACCGCGCCGCCATAGGCATAGGCATGTGCCTCTTTGAGCTGGTCCTCGGTAAGTCCGGGATACCGCAGGAGCAACAAGGGCTTGATCTCGTCGGTCCAGAGCAGGTCTACGATTTCCTCGTGCGTCAGAACAGAATATGCGGACGAACTGCCGATGCACATGAGCACGGCAAACAGAAGCGCTGCTGCTCGGACGATATGCAGGCGCCAACTCGCAGAGATAGCAGCGACAGGCGAGATTACTGCGTACGACATGCTCAAATGCGTCCCAGAACCAGGAGAATAACGACAACAAGAAGTACTAGCCCCAAGCCCCCGGTCGGCGCGTAACCCCAGCTCCGGCTATGCGACCAGCGTGGCAGTGCCCCGAAAAGCGCCAACAGCAAAATGACGATCAATATGGTTCCAAGCATGTCTTGCTCCTGCGATCTAGACCTAAAGGCGCAGCCTCTCTCAAGGCTGCACCCCGTAAATTTCTACATCGAGACATCAATCGCAATGCCGACGTTGGGATACCGGCGGTTGTACAGGTAATAGCCGTTATCGACATAGTTCACGTAAACATCGTCGTTGTCGTACCAGTCGTCGCCCCAGTACTCCGGCCATGGGTCGACCGCACTAAACCAAAAACCCTGATACTGGAAGCGGGGAAATCCGCCTACAACCAGGAACGGCAGGCCCGAGATGCGAAAGCCGTGGTCCCGGCCAAAGTGTCCGCGAAAACGATCATCGGGGATGCGGTAGCCGCGGTAGCCGCCACGTTGTTGCCACGTACGGTGCTCGGTCTCCCAGTGCTGGGAGCCATGCTGGTGCCATGCCGTGTGCTGCATGCGCCGCTGTTCCGGCGTGCGTCGCATATTGCCTCGCTGTTGGGCATGCTGCGACGGTCTATTCTGATCGTGCCGCTGCTGTGGCTGAACATGCTGTGGCCGTTGCTGGGCGTGCTGCGGCTGGTCGTGTCGTTGCTGGGCGTGCTGTGATTGCTTGTTCTGTTCCTGTCGCTTTTGTGGTTGAGCATGCCGTTCCTGTTGCTGGGCGTGCTGCTGTTTCTGTTCTGGCTGCCGTTGTTGTTGAGCGTGCTGTGCGTGTTCTTGCTTCTGTTCTGGCTGTCGTTGCTGCTGAGCGTGTTCAGCATGTTGCTGCGCGGGTTTGGTTTGCTCGTGTTTGGCCGGTCGTTCTTGGGAATGATCTTTCTTTTCGTCTTGCTTCTCGTGCTGGGCGGATAGTGGCGCCGCCGCGCCAAGGGTCAACGACAAAACTGTTGTGCCGATAATTCCGAATAGTCTCATAACTCGTTGCCTCCGTTGCTGCCGGTGCGGACGCGGGCAAACCGCCCGCGTCCTTGCCTGCTTTACCGTAAGCTTCCCGTGGTCGCGTTGACTGGCGCGCCGATGGCTTCGCCGGAGACGAGAAGTTCCACTCTTCGGTTTTGCTGACGGCCGGCGGAGTTGTCATTAGAAGCTACGGGCAAAGTATTGCCGAAGCCTCTCGAGGAAACCGCCCCGGTCGCTACGCCTTGTTGCACCAGGTAATCGCGCACTGAGCCCGCACGATTTTCCGACAGGGTTTGATTCATGGAGTCGCCGCCCACATTATCCGTATAGCCGCCGACTTCAATGTTGAGGCCCGGATAAGCCAGCAGAATGCCAGCAACCTTTGCCAGTTTCTCGCGTGCGCCCGGCTTCAACGAGTACTTTCCGGTGTCAAACAACACATCGGACATGCTGACAATCAGCCCGCGTGCGCTTTCGCGAGTCTGCAAAATCGAATTCAACTGCTCGGACAATTTCGCGCGCATGGCTGCCTTGTCGGTATCGGCTTGTTGTGCCGCCAGGCGTGATCGTTCCGCATCCCCTTGCGCGGCCGAGAGGGCATTTGCCGATGCAGCCTGGCTGTCCGCCATATCGGCGTTCGCCTTTGCGGCTGCAGCTTGTGCATCCGTTGCGTCGTTTCGTGCCCTTGCTGCGTCGGATTCTGCTTGCGCCTTAGCGGCCTGGGCATCTGCCGTATCAGATTCGGCCTGAATCTTTAACGCATGAGCTCTCGCGGTGTCAGACTCGGCTTGCTCCTTCTGCCGCAACGCATCATTGGTCTGCCCTTGCGCCCGGGTCTGGGCATCGGCTGAGTCCTGGCGTTCGTTCGCGAGCCGGACGTCGTCCATTTTCCTGACTGCGATGGCGCGCGCATCTTCGGCAGTCTGCACTGCCTCACGGGAAACCGCAATCAGCGGCTTTTTGTCGATGTGCTTTCGTATGGCGTACTCATCCGCATGATTCATCAACTGGACAGCATGCTCATAGCTGCTCGTGGCATACTGCTCGGCGCCTTCGGATTGGGCGATGCGCAGCGCATTGCGCGCTTCGAAGAATTCCAACGGCAGGTTGGCGTTCAAAACTACGGGATCGAACTTGTAGCCGGTGGGAATGTAGCCGCCACGTTCCATCAGTTCATACTTTGCATTCACCGCCTCGGTGGTTCCCTTGGTGTCCTCGCGGACGACGTTTTCGAGAATCACGGCGTTGCTGGGCTGGCGAACCGCATAATACGGCTCCGCGGTAACAAGCAAAGCGAAGGCCTGAAGGTCCGTGGTCACTTGCAGCTTGCTGCGATGGTTGTCGCCCACCAGCACTTCTCCCAAATTCAAGGCGCGCCCTTCGGGCGAAATTGCCCATAAAACATAGGTCAGATACTCATTGCCGAACGTCGTCGGTCTTTGCAGGTTGCCAAATTCCGCCTGGATCACGATGGATCCGCGCCTGCTGTTTACTTCGGCAACGCCATTGGCCGCTGGCATCAAGGTCGTGCCTGCAAAATCCAGCTTCGAAGATCCGCTGCGATGTTTGTAGTTCACCGCTTGCACGCTGCGGCTGATCACAACTACGCGGAACGTGGGCGTCGAATTCATGTGCTCGACACCGTCAATGGTTTGAGAATTGGTTTGAGCAAACGCACTCAAACCGAGGGTGATTCCTGCCACTAACAACAGCTTGGTTTTCAAAATGTCTCCTTCAGGCAGCGATCTGCCATGTTGCGATGTGTCGATGGCTTGAGGTGTCGACGCGCTCACCTTTTTCTTCATCGCTATTTTTAGGACTTGCTTTACGTCCCAACGTGGATCCGGGAAAGCGAGTGGAAAAGTCCAAAAATATTCATCAGCCACAGAACCACGGCGATGACCACGACGCCATTCAGAATTGACTTGATGGATCCCTGCATGGGAATGAACCGGTTCACCAGCCACAGCAGGACACCCACCACAATGAGAACTTCCAGAAGTTGAATTAAAGGCATGGCTTTTCACCTTTCTTGTCGCGAACGAATGCCTCTCACCCGCCTGAAGGCATCTCCCTGACTTTCGAATGTTCAAGAGCCATTAGGGTCAAATCGTGTTGGCCGCAGGTTCGCGGCCTGCACCCGGATGAAGAATGCCGATGAGCTGGATGTGGTCGCTTCGCGGACTAACGTACAATCCCCGCAGCGGCCCAAGGGAGAGCTACAACTCGGCAGTCGCAACTCCGTCTACACACTCAGGAGAATAGAGAATGACAGGTGCGGACATTCGCGTCTGAGCAAGATAGCTCACATTGCGGAGATAGATGGTGTCATATATCTTCTGCCCGCTGTCGGCGGTCGCAACTTGCATTTGTATCCAGCCAGCCTAGGAGAGAGCGCACGCTGGCCCGCGCCAGGGCGATCGCACAGTCCGCGGCGCCGTAATAGATGTTGAGGGTATCCCCATCGGGCTTCATCGTATAGCCGCAGGGGAACACGACATCGTCGACGTCGCCGTGGCACTCGTACTCCGCTTCCGGCCCAAAGATCCAGGAATCGCCTCGCAGCAAGCACTTTGCCGGATTCTCGAGCTCAAACAGCGCCAAGCCCAGCCGATACAGGCAGCCCGAGGGCGTGTGCCGAACTCCGTGATAAATGACGAGCCATCCCCGCGAAGTCTCGATCGGTGGCGGCGACAAACCGATTTTATTCGCGTCCCACCAGGCGCCGCGACGGGCTTCCAACATCAGCCGATGCCGGCCCCAGTGGCGCAAATCGGGAGAGTAGGAAATCCAGATATGTGCTCCCAGATTCGTGGCGGGACGATGGATCAGCGCCCAGTGTCCGTCGATTCGCCGTGGCAAGAGCGCCGAATCTTTGTCGTCCGGCGGCATGATCACACCGTAGCGCTCGAAGCTTCGGAAGTCTTTGGTCAGAGCTAGAGATACGCCGGGCCCCCCCCGCGAATAGGACGTGTAAGTGATCACGTATTGCTGGAGTTCAGGCACGAACGTGATGCGCGGGTCTTCGATTCCCCAAATCTCTTCTGGAAAATCTTTCGGACTGGGCATCAGTGTCGGTTCGTTGTCAATCTGCCATCCATCGACACCATTGACCGAGCGTGCTGCGCACAGATGTGACAAGCCGCGACGATCCTCGACCCGGCACAGCAGCAGGGTGGAACCATCCGCAAGCAACGTTGCACCCGCATTGAACACACTATTAATTGAATATGGCCAATCTTTGCTGGTGAGTATCGGGTTGGCGGGATGCCGAAGCAATAGCGACTCGAAGCCAGTGCTCAAAGTGCTCCTAGGTTTTTGCGTATCGATTGTCATGACGGGATTTCCATTTGTGTTGACTCCTGCAGGGACCGCATTTCCAGAAGTGACATCAAGAACGACAACGTGGATTCCGCACCCTGGTTCTCGTTAGCACGATCAGGATGAAGGCCGTCCCGGCAACCGCCGCTGACGGAATCATAAAGAGGAAGCTGCAAATCATTTTCGCCAAGGAACCAGTTGAAAGCCGACCAGGCTTCGCTGCGCCAGCGGTTGTCGCCAGTTACGCGGTACGCTTGCAGGCACGCGGAAACCGCGCCAGCGGCTTCGATCGGCTGTTGATCGAAACGGGATTGTTCTTCACCCTGACGGTAAAAGCCTTGTGATCCGATCGGTACAAAGTGGCGGTTCACTGGGCAACGCTGCTTTTCCATCAGCCATTCCAGCGAGTCCAGGCCGGCGGTGATCATACGATCGTCCGAGCAAGCCGACCCAACCAGCAGCATGGCCTGGGAAAGCCTGGCGTTTCCGTATGCTGCAACATCCTCGAACCACTTCCAGTCCGGACGCCGGATCGCCTCATACATCTCGAGCAATCTTCGAGCTAATGCGGATCGTACGTGCTGGCCGTCCCGGTCTCCAGGGTAGGAATGGAGGTACTCCTGAATTCCCAGCAAGGCGTAGGCGCAGGCGCGGGGACTGTAGAACTCGACCACAGCCGGCAGGGAGAACTCGAACAAACGCCCGGCAGCGCCCCTCAACCCATGATTTGCGGACTTGGCCAGGACGGTCCCAAGAGCCCACAACGCACGGCCATGCGAATCTTCCGATCCCTGATCTTCGATCCAGCGATGATCGTAGCCGAGAAAGTTTCGGAACCTTTTTGTCTTGGCGTTGAAGGCGTGCTCGAGGAATGCTGAATACCGGAAAGCCCAATCGGGATTGGGCGACTCGGCCTTGACTGACTGATTTATGTTCAGGTATTTCTTGCCCGATTCCAACAGCACCGTAAAAATGAGGGCGCGCGCATTGTCGTCGGTGGTGTACCCCTCGGCGCGATTGGGGATGGTAAAGATCGCGTGTTGCAGCATTCCCGTATCGTCCGTCAGCGCATTCACGTGGTTCAGTTTTAATGCGGGCAACTGATTCAGCGATTTCTGAATCGCGCGAGCCGAGAACTGAACGCGGGGAGTGCCATTGCGGTCGCTGCGTACCCGGGAGAAACTCTCCATGTAACCCTGCGCTACTTTTTTCCAAATCATGTCCCGCGCGAACAAGTAAGCGCGTTTCCGCATGGCATGCCGTATCGCCGGCGTATCCAGAAGTTCGATCGTCTTTTCCGCAATAGCATCAGGATTTTCGAAGGGGACCAGCGCTCCCCGCCGGTCGTCCAGCAACTCGATCGCGTGCCAATATGGAGTCGAGATGATCGCCTTCCCCGCCCCAAGTGCATACGCCAGCGTTCCGGAAACCACCTGAGCCTCATGGCGATAAGGAGTGATGTAAATATCCGCAGCGCCGATGAACTCGACCATCTCTTCCGGGTTGACAAAACGGTTGTGGAAGATCACTTGCGATTCCACTCCCACTTCCTTCGCCAGCGCTTGTAGACCCGCTCGGTACTTATCCCCTTCGCGACGAAGAATATGAGGATGGGTCGCGCCTGCGACCATGTAGACGACGTTCTTGTGTTTCGACAGAATCTGCGGCAACGCCTGGATCACATTTTCAATCCCCTTATTCGGCGAGAGCAGGCCGAAGGTGAGCAGAACCGCTTTTCCTTCTACGCCGAACCGGTCCTTGTAGAAGTTGGGATCGAGAAAAGGAAGGTCCGGAACGCCGTGAGGCACCATGTCGATCTTGCTGCCCGGAACCTTGAAGATTTCCTGCAGAAACTGGGATGAGAGCTGGCTCATGACAATGAGCCGGTCCGAAAGCTCCGCGATCTCTTCCATCACCATCAGCTGGTTCGGGTCAGGCTCGCGCAGAACCGTGTGCAGCGTGGTCACCACCGGCATCTTCAGGCCGCGCAGCAGCTGCAGAATATGGCTTCCGGCTGGACCGCCGAAGATTCCATACTCGTGCTGCAAACACACCATGTCGATGTTGTTGAAGTTCAAGAAGTCAGCCGCGTCCTGATAGGACTGCACGTCGTCCTGGGCAAGCGACCACCGCACGCGCGCCGGGTAGCCGTACCCTTGTTCCGTGTCGTTTACGGGCAGCGCTAATAATCGAGCGGTTCCGTACTCCGCCGATATGGCCTCGCACAGGTCCGTCGTGAAAGTAGCGATGCCACACTGTCTCGGAAGGTAATTTCCGATCACAGCGATGCGACTGGGTAGCGACGGCTTCGCTTGCACGCGGGGTCGGCTCGTCGACGCCTCTTGCCCTACTGGCCGAAGCGAGCCCACGATCTTCAGGGTGGATTTCGCAAGTACGATGTTCGGTAAAGCCATTTATCCCCGACTCGCTAGGAAAAATACCCAACGAAACCGCCTCGGATGGGAGGCTAGCCATTATTAGAGCTGGTTGTGAATCTGTCTCTAAAATCAGTATTCACATAAATTACCTTGCGGACTGATCACAATTGATCAGTGTGTTACTGGGCGATCGTGCATCATGCGGTTATGAAAGCCAACAAGGACTTAGCCCTGACAGTTCGTTGTCCGACCTGTGGCGCCAAGCCGGGAGAGAAATGTGAGCTCGGTACTGGCCAGCCCCGGACTGCGCCGCACCGGGACCGGCGACTCGAGGCGGCGGACGCGTAACCGGTCGGCATCCTCGCGGATCAGCGTCTGATTGATCCATTCCCTTTTGGGTTCACGCCCGGCGAACTTCAGCCGAATCCAGATAGCAGCTCTGCTGAATGTGGCGCGAGTGCGCCGAAACCCTGGTATAGGGCACGCCCAGAAAACGCTTCGCAATGATTTCCGTAACTTCAAGGCAATTGAAATCTTGCCCTCTCACTTTTCCCAGGATTCGCGTTAGAGCGCTGTGAATTTTATCTGCTCCCCGTGCTCCCAAGAACATCACGTGAACTTCCGCCGCCATGAAAAAGAAGTTCCAGCCGGCAGCGTGGACCTTGCGCTCGAGGCCAAAGCCGTTGAGAGCTTTCACCACGCTCCAACTCCCAGAGTAAGGTTCGCTCTCAATCCCAAAGAGTTTTGTCATCGCAGGCCATGCCTCGATCAGGATGTCTCCGACTTGCACGACTTGCGGCATTGATGTCCTCCGAAGAAACTTTGCTCGCGCGATCAGGCTCGCGACATCGCGACGACAACGATCAGCAAGATGGAACCGAACAGAGCGGCAGCGCTGCCAAGCAGCAGGATTTCGCTCAGCAAATCGGGGCGCATCAGATTTTTATTGGCGCATTTCATTCTCGCAAGAACCATTCGGAGAGAAACTCCACCTTGTCTGAGCAAGCCATGCGTCTCAAGAATAAGAATGCGGATGCCGGACCCTACTTACCGCTTGCGCTATCAACAGATTCGCTCACTTGGTTCCGGAATACTGTGCAGAACGGCTCAGTGTTTCCAATCCAAAATGTGACCTTACAAGCGAAGCCGACTGGTCTTGCCGGGCGAACTGTGCAAAACAGCTCACTTTCTGGAGGCCACGGGACTTATAATCTGCTCCTATGAAGTTGTCTGCGGCAAACCAAAAAAACCGCGGATTCAACCCCGACACCTTTCTCGCGACGATTGGCGCTGGCAGGAAGCTCGTGGCCGTTTCCAACAAGGAATTGATATTCGCACAGGGGGATGCGGCGGATGCCGTCTTCTATGTCCAAAAAGGCAAGGTAAGACTCACCGTCGTATCCAAGATCGGCAAGGAAGCTACGATCGCTATTGTGAGCGAGGGAAACTTTTTCGGCGAGGGTTCACTGGCGGGCCAGCTTCAGCGCATGGGCTCCGCGGCGGCTATGACGGATTGCGAACTTCTGCGGGTCGATAAGAAGGCGATGATGGATGCCCTGCACCGCGAACACGCGTTTTCCGATATGTTCGTCGCCTACCTGCTGGCGCGAAATATCCGCTATGAAGAGGATCTGGTCGACCAACTGTTCAACTCCAGTGAGAAGAGACTTGCCCGGGTCCTTTTATTGCTCGCTCACTTCGGCAAGGAGGGCATCCCTGAAACCGTGGTCCCTAAGATCAGTCAGGAGACCTTGGCCGACATGGTGGGAACTACTCGCTCGCGAGTCAGCTTCTTCATGAACCGGTTCAGGAAATTGGGGTTCATTCACTATGCCGGCGGACTCGAAGGCGGTTTGCAGGTCCACAGCTCTCTGCTCAATGTGGTTCTACACGATTGAGCTTTCCGATAAACCGAAAGGCAATAAGGGGGAAATTCTAAGCAGTTTACCCAGTTGCTCCCGTATCCTTGGGCGGGTCAGCGCGCCAGACGTACAGGTATTTCTCGTCACTCGACGTTTCCACGGGAATGTTTTTCTCGCGCGTGACGCGGTTCAAAGCAGAGCGCAGATTTTGCATCTTGTCGCCGTTCAGACTGCTGAGAGGAATCTTGACCGCTTGGCGGGCGTTCAACCTGGAAAGGTCAGCCAGAATGTCCGCCACTGCCTTGCGATGTTTTCCCTTACGACCCTGCGGCACATCGGACCGATTTACCGACTCATAGTGGGCGCCATTCCCATTTCCACTGCGTCCCATTTGGCGCACCTCCTTGCATCGCGTATCCGACCGGTAAGCGAGGAATCCTACCGCAAAAAATCGTATGCTGCAATTAAAAATCTATGCGAGGCGCAAACTACAATTGCGATTCGCGGCGTATACATACATTAAGCATTGCACTGGCAATCACTTACAGTTTCGCCGTTGCGCTAAAACCTGCTAAGAGTTCACCCGTATGACGGAAGAGGAGTTAACATGGGCTGGGGTAGCTTTCGGCCAGGCGTGAATTTTGTACGACTCTCCGGCTGGGTGGAATGGCACCCAAAACATGACTCCGGTTTCAATGGCTAAGAAAAAGCACGGCTTCGACCCAAACGCTTTCCTTGCGACGATTGGCGATGGCAGGAAACTTCTCACATTTGCGAAAAAGCAAACCATCTTCGCGCAAGGAGATAAGGCAGATAGCGTCTTCTATATCCAGAAAGGTAAAGTGAGGCTCACCGTCGTATCCCACGATGGCAAAGAAGCGACGATCGGCATCCTAAACGAGCGCAATTTTTTTGGCGAAGGCGCCCTGGCGGGTCAGGCTCTACGGATGCTGTCGGCCGCTGCCATGAACGATTGCGAACTGCTACGCGTGGACAAACGGGCGATGATAGACGCCCTCCATCGCGAGCACGCATTCTCCGACCTCTTCGTCGCGTATCTGCTGGCGCGAAATATCCGCTATGAAGAGGATCTGGTCGACCAACTGTTCAACTCCAGTGAGAAGAGGCTCGCCCGCGTGCTTTTATTGCTCGCTCATTTCGGCAAGGAGGGCGTTCCGGAAACCGTTGTTCCTAAGATCAGTCAGGAAACCTTGGCCGAGATGGTCGGGACCACGCGTTCGCGGGTCAGCTTCTTCATGAACCGGTTCAGAAAATTGGGATTCATTCACTACGCCGGTGGCGAGGACGGCGGTCTGCAAGTCCACAGTTCCCTGCTCAATATAGTTCTGCACGACTAGAGTTCCGCACACGGGAGTGATGCGAATCTGCCTCCCGTCTAGTTGCGCAATTCAAGCTGGTCCTCGCCGAAAACGGCTCTGCTAAGGCCAATCGCCGGGAAGCGCGTGGGTTTTCAGTGCCAAGTGTGCAATAAGGAACAGCTTTCTGATAAGTGCGCTGTCATTATTCATCTGGACTCGCCTTAGCGACCATGGCAAGCCGATGCGCTTCCCCACTGTGGAGACCGCACCGGTAGCCGGGTGCCATCGCTTCTTCGAAGAGCATTCGGAAGGTAGGAAAATAAATGAAGTCGCGCAGCTTTCGTCAGTTCTTTCTCTCTCTTTTGCTATTCCCATTTTTGGGGTTGAGTGTCTACGCTGACTCCGTGAATCTGGGAACGGCGGGGAGCTTCGGAGTTCTGGCCGGCTCGACCGTAACCAACACTGGATCGAGCGTTATCGCCGGAAATGTGGGCGTCTGGCCGGGCACCGCGATCACCGGGTTTCCTCCGGCAATTATGACGGGAGGAACCATGCATGTGGGAGACGCGGTCGCGAATACGGCTCAGAATGATTTGACCACCGCTTTCAGCACGGCAGCAGGCTTGACGCCAACGGCAGTGTTGACCGGCCAGGATTTGGGTGGAATGACGCTCACTCCGGGCGTCTACTTTTTCTCCAGTTCAGCTCAGTTGACGGGGACTCTGACACTAAACGACCTGGGTAATCCCAACGCAGTTTTCGTTTTTCAGATCGGCAGTACGCTCACTACTGCAAGCAACTCGGCGGTTGTTTTTACCAGCAGCCTCACCGATAAGAACGTCTTTTGGCAGGTAGGCAGCTCTGCAACTCTCGGCACCACCACTGCGTTCACAGGAAATATTCTCGCGCTCACTAGCATCACTCTGAATAATGCCGCCACCATCGGTTGTGGAAGCGCCCTTGCCATCAACGGTGCGGTGACGCTGAATAACAATGTCATTGGCGGTGGTTGCAGAGGCACATCGACTGTTCCAGAGCCCGGCACGATGAGTTTGATGGGAAGCGGGCTGGCGATTCTGGCCGCCGCCGCTTTTCGGAGAATGCGCGCCTAGCGCGCTCGGTGAAAGCCAGCATCGGGACTTCGTACTCTCCCCCCACCCATGCTGGGCCTCTTTCTTTGTAGCCGTGCGACAGGCGCCGCAGCCTGGCCATGCTCACGCTCCGTTCGCTGCCCAATGTAAGTCTGCGCGATCAGAGAGACTGCATGAATCATGAATGCGGTGTTCCATAAGCAGCCCCACTCACACCGACTCCCATTGGATCGGGAAAAAATAACGGATGTGTCCCGGCTCGGCGGCCGCTTCCGGCCGATGCCCGCACGACAGGCAGATTGATCCGACTGCACTGATCTCAGTCTCTTTCGAGATTTCATTCTCGCGGACACCCAGGGAGCCGGCAATCACCGGCCCAGCACAGCTGCTGCATGTGTAAGCAGAGAGGTGAAGGTACTGTTTTCTCATAGTCTCCTCAACGACAACGATCTGGCGCAATGCGCTCCCATGGTAGCCGCCCCTGACTCAAACATCTGTTCACAATTGCTCTACTGCATGCTTTGGCTCGGCCCTGGAGGACAGGTTTCATCTCCTTTCTTCAAAATAGGATCTAAGCTTCGGCAATAGCCCCGAAGTGAGCAATTCAGACCAGCAATTCCGCCCGATCTGAACGATCCTCAAAGATGGGGACGACCATTTCTGGTGTCTCCTTCAGGTCCTCTGAACTAAGTCAGCCATCTGAAGTTTTCCCCTCTTAGTTCACAGCCGAAAGGAATAATTCATGAAGAAGACAATGTCACTGCTTTTGATGAGCTTGATGGGCATGGTTGGAACTTATGCCTGGGCGGGCTCAGCGCGGGAAGATACGCTGGAGCGCATGCAAAGATCCGTCGAGGTTCTGCAGTCGATCATGGCAACGCCCGACAAAGGTGTCCCTGAGGAAGTGTTGAACGGCTCGAAGTGCATTCTCGTAGTGCCCAACCTGATCAAGGGCGGCTTTATCTTTGGCGGCAAGCACGGACGTGGGGTGGCAACTTGCCGCACGGCGGAAGGTTGGAGCGCTCCCGCCTTTGTCTCAGTTGGCGGTGGAAGCTGGGGATTGCAGATCGGCATCGAAGGTGTTGACCTGGTTATGCTGGTCATGAACGACCGTGGCCTGCAGCATTTGCTTTCGAGCAAGTTCGAACTCACTGGGGAAGGATCGGTTGCCGCCGGCCCAGTAGGCCGTCACGCTTCCGCCGGAACGGACTGGAAGTTGAACACCGAGGTTTTAACTTATTCGCGTTCCAAAGGCGTGTTCGCCGGACTGACGCTGGAAGGCGCAGTAGTAGAGCAGGACAATGACTCGACGCGCGCCATTTACGGCAAGCACATGATGTTCCGCAACATCCTGTCAGGTAAGGCTTCGACTCCTCGAAGCGCAGACGGGTTTGTGAAGGCGGTGTCCGAAGCAGGACACCAGTCCCACATCGCTGAAGCGAGAGAAGACCGGCAGTAATGTACAGATAACAAGTACTCCCCGGGCTGACCGAAAACCACCGCAACTGGTTTTGGTCAGCCGAGGGGCGTTCGAATAAGAATATCCGTCTAAATGATCGCCTCAAAAAATTGATTGGTCTTATGAAGATTCGACTAACGAAGTATTCTTGGCTACAGGTCGCCTGCCTCAGCCTGTGGCCTATTCTCGCATTGGCGCAGTCGGCGAACCCTGCACAAAATTTGGATGCTTGCAAAGCGGCACGCGAAACTTGCGATCGTTCCAAGTTAAGCCCGACTGAGGCAGCGGACGTCGCCCTTACCGTCCACACACGTAACGTGGCGAACTGCCGCGGCGGCTACAAGTCCTGCGACCGCTCCAAACTCACGCCGCCGGAAACCATTGCATTGGCCGTGGCCGAACACCAAAGCAATGTCGAGGCTTGTCAGGACGGCATGCAATCCTGCGACCGCTCCAAACTCACGCAGGCTGAGGCGCATGATTCATCCGTCGCCGACCACCATCGCAATATGGCCGACTGCAAGGACGGAGTTGGTTCCTGCGATCATTCCAAACTGACCCAGTCGGAGACCGGTGAAGTCGACGCTGCCAGACACCAACGCAACGCTTCTGACTGTAAGAATGGTTCGGGACTCTGCGATCATTCTCAGCTCACTTCTTCGGAAACGAAGGCAGTGACTACTGCGGAACATCAGCGCAACGCAACCAGTTGTGAGAATGGATGGAACGATTGCGACCACGCCAAACTCACTTCAGCGGAAGCGGCTCAAACCACCGCGGTGGAACATGAACGCAATCTGTCCGCTTGCAAAGGGAGCCAGGAAACCTGTGATTACTCGAAATTAACTCCCTCCGAAACCACAGGATTGGCTGATGCCGAGCATAGGCGCAACTACACGGCTTGCCTGAAAGGTTACGGTTACTGCGATGCCTCCCGGTTAACGCCGTCAGAAGCTAAGGCGATCCCGGCCGAGCACAAAGCGCTTCCCAGGTAGGCTAAAATCGCGGAAAATAGACGGTCGATCCGATCGCAAGAGTATCTAGTAAGATCGTCTCGTCTGAATCGTGTACGGACAACGAGCATCTCAGCATCCGATTATGAAAATCCGTCACCTCGTCCTCTTCCTGCTGGCACTCGCTTTCCTAACAGCACTACCGCGGGTCAAGGCACAATCGCCGCCCGATTCGAAGGACGCCTCGCAAACAAGTGCGATTTACGTCCCTCCAACGCAGAAAACAAAGTTTCACCATTATCTCTTCGACACTTTTGGCCCATATCCCATTGTCGGTGCCGCTTTCGCCGCTGGCATTAACCAGGCGACGAGAACACCGCCAGAATGGCAACAAGGCTTTGAGGGTTACGGCCAGCGAGTCGGGTCTGCCTTCGGAATCGCCATGGTAAGCACTACGACGCGGTACCTGCTGGCGCAGGCTCTCCAGGAAGATACGTTGTACTACCGCTGCCAGTGCAAAGGCTTCTTTCCCAGGCTCGGTCATGCCGTGGTTTCGACTTTCACATCACGCCGCGGCGAAGACGGCCACCGCGCTTTCTCTTTCCCGGCTCTGGTCGCTCCCTATGCCGGCACCATGACTGCGGTCTATGCCTGGTATCCCGGGCGCTACAACGCCTCCGATGGCTTTCGAATGGGCAATTACACTCTACTGGGATATGCGGGACAAAACCTCGCCCTTGAATTCGTTTTCGGCGGACCTCACTCCTTATTGTCACGTATACACAAGCACGGCCACAGAGCGCCCGATGACCAGGCGAATCCTGATCAGAAGTAGTGCCAGATCACGCAGAAGACGACGACGCCGTCGTCAAGTGATACTCTGACCTGCGGATGGCTCAATGAAGCTCCGCACGAAACCCCTGGTCTCGATTGCTGCTCTGCTGATCCTGCTCGCTTTCCTTGTTGTGCCCGGAATTTTCATGGGCTGGAATTTTTATCCCGCCGCGTGGCACGCCTTCATTGTTGGACCCCGCAGCCGACCCTTGCGGGACGCGCAGTTTGAGCGAACACCTCAGCGGCGGGAACGGGGCAAGTACCTTGCCGAAGGCGTGCTCGCCTGTTTCCGCTGCCATTCCGATCGAGACTGGAACCTGCCGGGGGCGCCGCCTGCCCGCGGCAAAGAAGGTGCGGGTCACATATTCACCGAGGACGGACGGCCCTGGCTGGTAGCTCCCAATATCACTTCTGATTCGGAGACCGGTGCCGGCCGCTGGACCGATGACATGATCGCGCGCGCTATCCGCGAGGGTGTCGGCCACGACGGCCGCATGCTTCATCCACTCATGTGGTACGGCGCTTTCCATGATTTGTCCGACGAAGACGTTGCATCGGTCGTCGTCTTCTTGCGCTCGGTTCCACCCGTGCGGAATTCCCTGCCGCAAACCCGCATTCCTCTGAATCGCAGACTCCAGTATGCCGATTTGCAGTTGCCCATCACCTCGCCGGTTCCTGCCCCGGATTTGTCCACTCCGCAAAAACGAGGAGAATATCTGGCCGGTCTTGCCGACTGCGTTGGTTGTCATACGAGTTGGTACCACCCACAGGCTCCCGTCTTCGCAAAATTATTTGCTGGGGGGAACCTGCTCGAAGGGCCCAACGGTTTCACAATCGTCAGTCCCAACATTACTCCCGATCCAAGCGGCATCAGCTACTACGATGAACACCTCTTCGTAGAAATGATGCGATCCGGAAAGGTCAAAGCCCGTCCCTTGCATCCCATCATGCCCTGGTTCTGGTACGGAAAGATGACCGGTAAAGACTTACAAGACGTCTTCGCGTACCTTCGCGACCAGCAACCCATCAAACATTCGGTAGACAATGCTGAGCCCCCAACCCTCTGCAAACTGTGCCAGGAAAAACACGGTGGCGGCGACCGGAACTGATCGCGCCGAACTGGCGGGCATCGTTTCGAAGAATGCCTCTACGCCTTGCTGAGAGAGTCCAAAACAAAAAACCCAGGGGCAACTAGCTCTGGGTTCTTCATTGATCGCTAAATCCGCTGGAACAGGCAGCGGCAACCCTCGCTCTTTATTGCTTGGCCACTTCTTCCAGATCGCTCTTCAGCAAGCTGACTTCTACGCGTGTCTTGCTCCCGCCCTTGCCCGCAGAAGCATTGCCCATGCCAATCACGTAAATCCGGTAGGCGGGGATCTCGTGATTTAACACGAGGTAACGCGCCACCGAGTCCGCCATCTTCCGCGAGTTAGCCATTGCGGTGTGGCCCTGCCCTGCAGAAAAGCCCTGCACCTCGATGATGTAACCGTGCTGATCCTTTAGTTGTGCGGCGATCTCATCGAGCGCGTCCTTGGCCTCTTTGCTCAACACGGTCTGACCGGGATGAAAACGGATTTCAGTCTGAGCCCCCGACTTGTATTGATCGATGCTTCCGACCACTTTTTCATCCTTGTCCAGACGAGTATTCAGGGAAGCCGCAGTCGCCTGGGCTGTCTGAGCCTTGCTGGCTGCCTCTTGCGCATGCTCATCGGCTCGATTGGCCTTGGCCGAAGCCTCCTGAATGCCTTGTTGCGCACGAGCATCCACGTCCCGGTTCATCTTATTGTGAGTCGCGGTCAACTCCTCCAGCTCATTCACCCGGTCCTCGATCGGCTGAACATGCCGCCTTACGTACTCCTTGGTGGCAAATGGGTGAGTAAGGAGCGCTCCCAGGCTGGGTTCCTCGCCATCCCAAAAGTCCTGGCTGGAGGCGGGCTGCTCTTTCTCAGTGGCCGTTCGAGGCTGCGAGCTCGAAGCAGTTTGTTCGGTCGCCGCCACCGGTTGCGCGGTTGAATTCGAGGTGGGTTGCTGCGCGAACGCACTAAGCGCAATCACGGTGGACAAAAGCGGCGTCATCAACAATTGTTTCGTCATTTCTTTTCCTTCCAGGCGAATCCCTTTCAAGTCATGTGGGCAGCGCTTGCGGCAGGGGCAGGGCACATAGTCTAGAAAACATCGGTCCTTTGGGATGCTTCTTCCTGGGGATACGATGCTAAACCGCCAGAAAAAACTCACTCCTTGCCGGTTGACATTGTAGCCCCGAAACGGCACAGTAAGGTTTAAAAAACTTCGACTCCAGAAGAAAGTCTTCATTTCGGAGCCATCTTCCCGCTCGCGCCCTTGTTCCCGATGATCGGATTGAGTTGGCCAGAGCAGGCTCACCGCTCTCGGCAATCACTCCCTCGAGTTCATCGGGAAAGTCCTCGGCGCAATCTCTTGCTTCAGGACTTACACTCAGAAGCAGCGTTGGTCGGATCAACCGAGGCTGGTCTTATGGGACACTCGCCAAATCCAAAGCAGACACCCGTCCGTCCCTACCCGTCAAAGTATGTCGCGCTGTGGACCATGAAGGATGGAAATCAGGTTACGATTCGACCCATTCGTCCTGAAGACGAACCAGTCATGGTTAAGTTTCACGAGACGCTCTCCGATCGCAGCGTCTATCTACGCTACTTCTACTCGTTTAGCCTGAGGAGACGCGTGGCTCACGAGCGATTGCTTCGCATCTGTTTGGGCGATTATGACCGGGAGATGGTTCTGGTCGCCGAGCGCACCGACCCGCAGAGCGGAGAGCGGCGGATTCTCGCCATCGGACGTATGAGCAAACTCGATGCTGGCAATGAAGCGGAAATCGCCGTGCTGGTTTCCGATCAATATCAGAAACTTGGCCTGGGGTACGAACTGCTCCGCCGCGTGATAGAGGTCGCTCGCGATGAAAAAATAAGCCGCGTCTGCGCGGAGATGCTGCCCGACAACATAGCCATGCAGGTCATCACGAAGCGCCTTGGCTTTGGCGTCCAGGCCGGCGAAGAGTTGACTTCAGTCCGAGCCTTCCTGGATCTCTAATCGAAGATCTCTAATCGAAGACCTTTAATGGAATATCAGTAATCGAACCTTTCATCGACAGCATTCCCCACAGTATGGGGTATTCAGATGCCGGACTCCCTTAACTCTACGAAATGCGGCACTCGCTTTCGCCCCTGTGTATATTTGAAAATCATTCGTGCTGCTGCTTGAAAACATCCCGCTCGCCCCCCTCACCACCATCCGCATCGGAGGTCCGGCGAAGTATTTCGTCGAGGCCGGGAATATCGGTGAGGTGCAGGAGGCGGTTGTCTTCGCGAGCTCGCGCGATCTGCCTCTCTTCGTTCTGGGCGGGGGCAGCAATCTGGTGGTCGCCGACGCTGGTTGGCCGGGCTTGGTCTTAAAAATAGCGATTCCGGGTATCGACTGGCAGGGTAGGCACGATGAAGACGGCAGAGTCCTATTCGACGTAGGCGCTGGAGAGTCCTGGGACAAATTCGTCTCCCGCTCCGTGATGGATCGATGCGCCGGCATCGAATGCCTGAGCGGCATTCCGGGAAGCGTCGGCGGCACGCCGGTGCAGAACGTCGGCGCCTATGGCCAGGAAGTGTCCGAAACCATTGCCTCGGTGCTGGTGCTCGATCTCAAAGATGGTCAAGTGCGCGAACTCTGTCGTGAGGCGTGCGAGTTCAGTTACCGGAGCAGCATCTTTAACTCGACTGAGCGTGAACGATTCATCGTTCTCCGCGTCACGTACGCGCTTGCGCCCGAAGGCAAGCCGCATATCACTTATGCCGACCTCAAGCGGCACTTCGAAGGCCGTGAAACGCCGCCCGATCTTGCCGAAACCCGCGAGGCTGTCCGTTACATTCGCGCCCTCAAGGGCATGCTCATTGTTCCCGGTGATGCGGACTGTCAGAGCGCGGGGTCATTCTTCAAGAACCCGGTCCTTTCCGAAGAACAGCACGAGGATTTAAAAAAGCGGGCTGCCGCGCGAGGACTAAGCGTGCCCAGTTATCCCGCCCTCGAAACCCGCAAGAAAGTTTCGGCGGCATGGCTGGTCGAGCACTCCGGATTCGCCAAGGGATTCGGCTCGGAACGCGTCCGCATCTCCAGCAAGCATGCCTTGGCTATCGTCAATCGCGGAGGAGCCACAGCCGCCGATGTCCTCGCATTGAAAGAACAGATTCAGCATCGCGTGCAGGAAATCTGGGGCATCCGCCTGGAGCCCGAACCCGTGCTGCTTGGGTTTTAGCGACCTTCACTTTGCCACATCCCAGTGCTCTATCCCCTAAAACAACTTTCGTCCCCACCGGAGCCGGAGGGGACGCTGTTTCGGTCTAGTCTTCCCTCTGGGACCTCCCACCACTTCACCTCCCGGATTTGTTTTCGTCCCGCATCGCTTTCCGCAGCGCCCGATTGATTCGGGTCTGGTAACCGCGCCCCCGCTTCTTGAACCAGGCGAGCACATCGGCGTCCAGACGTAGCGTCACCGGTTTCTTGATCGGCTTGTACCATCTCGCCAAATCTGCCGCCGAAATAGACACCCGCTTCGGCCCTTCAGCCGCACTCAGGCTGAGTGTCTTTTTTCGGCGGACCGTCTTCTGACCGTTTTTTAACTCCTGAGGCTTGTTTCATTTAACATTTGCGTCCTCGCGTGCTATGGGGCAGGGTGCAACAATCCGCCTGGCTGCGCCTTAGCTTACCCATCGGCAAGTCTTGCCGCCTCTTTAAATATCTCCACAAACATTTTTCGCGTCAGCTTGCCCGTCTGCGTGTTTTGGTTCGAAGGATGGTAAGAGGCCAGCAGCCTCTT
>JAUTWY010000245.1 GCA_030838305.1 Acidobacteriaceae bacterium | reverse complement strand
CGCTCTTTGCTTTGAGCGGTGATCACTGGTCCCATCTGAACATCTTTATCGAGGCCGTTACCGACTTTGAGTTTCGAGGCGGCATCGGCGATGGAATCGCGGAAAGTCTTCTGCGCTTCGCCGATCGTGACGGCGACAGATACGGCTAGACAGCGTTGACCCGCGCAGCCAAAGGCGCTGTCGCTAATGATTTGCGTGGCCATCGGCATGTCGGCGTCGGGGAGAACGATGACGTGATTCTTGGCTCCGCCCTGGCATTGAGCGCGCTTGCCGTTGGCGGCGGCGCGCGAGTAAACGTACTTCGCCACTGGCGTCGAACCGACAAAGCTAATCGCGCGAATTTTTGGATGGTCCAGAAGAGCGTCGACAGCGGCTTTTCCGCCATTCACCAGGCCGACAACACCTTTTGGCAGTCCAGTTTTTTCGAGAAGCTCGTAAATGTAACGCATCGTCAGCGGCACGCGCTCGGAGGGCTTGAGAATAAAAGTGTTTCCCGTCGCTATGGCGTAGGGCAGATACCAGAACGCGATCATACCGGGGAAGTTGAAAGGCACGATGGCGGCGGTGACGCCGAGGGGCTGGCGGATCATCATCTCGTCGATGCCGCGGGCGACGTCTTCGAGGTTATAGCCTTGCATCATCATCGGAATTCCGCAAGCGACCTCCACGTTTTCAATTGCCCGGCGCATCTCGGCTTTGGCTTCGGTGAACGTCTTGCCGTTTTCCTGCGTGATGATGCGAGCGATGTCGTCGAGGTGATCTTCGAGGAGAACTTTGAGCTTGAACAGCGGCTGGATGCGGTCTTCGGGCGGAGTGCGGCGCCATTCGGGAAAGGCAGCGGCGGCGGCTTCAACCGCCTGATTAACTTCGGCAGCTTCGGCGAGCGGCACTTGGGCGAGGATTTCGCCGCTCGCGGGATTGACTACGTCCCGCCAGTCGCCAGCGGCGGAATCGGTCCATTGGCCGTTGATGAAGTTCGTGAGTCGGAGCGTGGGGGGGGCGGCTACTGGCGTCATAAGTTCACCTCTGCTTATTCCGAAGAGCGCGGTCGATCGTGAGAATTCCCTGCGACAACATCAATGATACAGCGTTATAGGGGTCCTTCGACTCCGGTTGATCTTCGTGCTTGGGCGCGAAGATCAATCCTCGCTCAGGGTGACAAAACTTTTTAGACCAGCTGCGCCACAGCGCCCTTCTTGTCGCAGACTGACGCCAGAGCGGACTCCAGCACATCGAGACCTTCATCGATTTGCTCGTTGGTCGCGACCAGCGGGACGAGGACCCGAATCACGTTGGAGTACGAACCGGCCGTGATCGTGATCAGGCCATGCTCATAGCAATATTGCGTGATCTTTTTTGTCTCGTCCGTGGCCGGAGTTTTATCGTCCTGCGACTTCACGAGTTCGATGGCCTGCATGCCGCCAAGGCCGCGCACATCGCCGACGATGGGCCAGCGGCGCTGCCACTCGCGGGCACGGCGCTGGAAGCGGTCGCCGAGTTCATTGGCGCGAGTCAATAGATTTTCCGTTTCAAAAAGATCGAGCACCGCGAGAGCCGCCGCGCAGGCGAGGGGATTACCCGCGAAGGTACCACCGAGCCCGCCTGGACCCGGCGCGTCCATTATTTCGGAGCGGCCTGTAACGGCGGCGAGCGGAAGGCCGCCACCGAGGGACTTCGCCGTCACAATTAGGTCGGGCTCGATGCCGTAGCGTTCGCTGGCGAACATCGCGCCGGTGCGTCCGAATCCGGATTGCACTTCGTCGGCGATGAAGAGGATCTCGTGTTTGCGGCAGAGGTCGATGAGAACTTTGAAATAATCTGGCGGCGGCGCGATGAAACCGCCTTCGCCCATTACCGGCTCGGCAATCACGGCCGCGACTTCTTCATTGGCAACCACGCGCTTGAAAGTGTCTTCGAGATGGCGCGCGCAGTAGAGATCGCACGACGGGTATTTCAAGTTGTATGAGCAGCGATAACAGTAGGCGAACGGGACGCGGTAGACATCTCCCGGGAACGGAGCGAAGCCCGCTTTGTAAGGATGAGTTTTGCTGGTGAGGGCCAGCGTCATCATGGTGCGACCGTGGAAGGCGTCTTCGAAGGCGATGATTGCGGGACGCTTGGTATAAGCTCGGGCGATCTTCACGGCGTTCTCGATGGCTTCGGCGCCGCTGTTCACGAAGAGAGTTTTCTTGGGGAATTTTCCCGGCGTCACTTTATTCATACGCTCGGCGAGGCGGATGTAGCCTTCGTAGGGCGTGACCTGGACGCAGGTGTGGAGGAATTTGTCGAGCTGAGCGCGGATCGCCTCGACCACATGTTCCTGACGATGACCCGCGTTGGCACAGCCAATGCCTCCCGCGAAGTCGATGTAGTGGTTGCCATCGACATCTTCGAGCCAAGCGTCTTCGGCTTTGGCTACGTAGATGGGCGTACCGTGAGAAAGACCGCGGGGCACGGCTTTCGCGCGGCGAGCTGAGAGGGCCTGGGAGTTGGGGCCGGGGATTGGAGTGTTTAGACGAATTGTGCTCATTTCAATTTCTCGGGAGAACTCCCTGAAGCGGCGAGGCGCTTCGGGCAGTACCGGGGTCCTTCGACTGCGGTTGATCTTTGCGCTTGCGGCGCGAAGATCAATCCTCGCTCAGGATGACAAGACTTTGGACTTCGTTTCTTCATCTCTCAGTACCAGCCGATTGGGGATTCGTTGAGGTTGTTGTAGACCTGTTTCGTTTCCAAATATTCTTCGATGCCCCAGGGGCCGAGTTCGCGGCCGAAACCAGATTGTTTGTATCCGCCCCAGGGAGCTTCGACGTAGGTTGGTTGCATGTGATTCACCCAGACGATTCCTGCGCGCAGGGCTTTCACGGCGCGCAGGGCTTTGAAAATGTCGCGGGTCCAGACGGCGGCGGCCAAGCCGTACGGTGAATCGTTGGCGATTTTGAGCGCGTCTTTTTCGTCGTCGAACGGAATCACAGCAGCGACTGGCCCGAAGATTTCTTCGCGAGCGATACGGGCGGAGTTGGTGACGTCGGAGAAGATCGTTGGCTGCACGTAATAGCCTTTGCCCATCTTTTCCGGGCGTCCTCCGCCGGAAACCAGTTTGGCTTCTTTTTTGCCGATTTCGATGTAGGAGTTGACGCGGTCGTATTGTTCTTTGCTGACGAGGGCGCCCATTTTAGTTTCGCGATCCATGGGCGGGCCTATCTTGATCTTCTTCGCCTTCTCTGTCATGGCTTCGACGAAGTTTTTGTAGATTGACTTCTGCACCAGGATGCGGCTTCCCGCGGAGCAAACTTCGCCCTGATTAATGAAGACGCCGAAGAGTGCGCCGTCGATGGCGGCTTCGAAGTCGGCGTCGGCGAAAAAGATGTTGGGTGACTTGCCTCCGAGTTCGAGGGTGACGCGCTTCACGGTATCGGCAGCCTGTTTCACGATGATCTTGCCGACGGCAGCGCTGCCGGTGAAGGCGATCTTGTTGACGTCGGGATGTTGGACGAGCGGAGCGCCGCAACTTTCTCCGAATCCGGTGACGATATTGACCACACCTGGGGGCAAGCCGCAATCTTCAAAATATTTCGCGAATTCGAGAGCCGTGAGTGGAGTTTGTTCTGCGGGCTTGAGGACGCAGGTGCATCCCGCTGCGATTGCAGGCGCCAATTTCCAAGCGGCCATGAGGAGCGGATAGTTCCAGGGAATAATTTGTCCGGCGACGCCGACTGGTTCTTTCAGCGAGAGAGACATCGCGTTATCAGGGACGGGGTTCACGTAGCCGACGACTTTGGTGGCGAGTCCGCCGTAATATTCAAAGCAAGTGGCGGCGTCGGTGATGTCGTACTCGGCCTCGACGATGGGCTTGCCGGTGTTGCGGCATTCGAGTTCGGCGAGCGCAGGCAGGTTGGCGCGGATTTTTTCGGAGAGGCGAAAGAGGACGCGGCCACGTTCTTGGGCTGTGCTCGTGCTCCATGGGCCTTCGTCGAATGCGGCTTTGGCCGCGGCTACGGCACGGTTGACGTCATCGGCGCCCGCGTCGGGGACTTGGGCAATGATTTCTTCGGTGGAGGGATCGTAGACAGGGAAAGTCTTCGTGGATTTGCTCGAGACCCATTCGCCGTTGATGTACATCTGATAGGTGCGGACTTCTTTGGGAACTTCGGTTGTGACTCCGCCGGGCATTGGTTTCGACCTCCTGCTTACCTCAGCGGCTAAAGCCGCCTTCATTTTGCAACTTACCGCAGCGCTCAAGCGCTGCGTCACCCAAAATCAAACTCGCTTCGGGGCTCGACTGAAGTCGTGCCCTGATACAAATCGCCGCAACGACTAGCGAGCTTCGCTCGCGGACAGCCGAGGGCGGCTGTCCCCACAGACATCAAATTCAACGGCGGGCTTCGCCCGCTTCGACGGGCGAGTCGCCCGTCTCCACACGGGCCATTACCGCACCAACCTGTTGCGGCACTTTGTGGCGGCCATAGACGAAGAAGAAGAATGCGGCCAGGCCGACAAAAAACAAGGTGCCGCCGAACATCCATAATTCATAAGACCACAGCGATGTGATCTGCTGAGCGGGAAAAAATACGAGCGCGATGCCGAGCGTTGTGGTGAGAAGTCCGCTGGCGCCTGCGAGAAAGAGCGTGGTGCGGCTGTACTTACCCTGAGGTGCGGGCTCGATGATGGAAAATCTTACCAGCGCACCGAACATGTACAGGAACGGAACAAGCTGCAGAACAACAGCAAGGGACAGCAGCTTCTGAAAAGTTTCCTGCACTCCAGCGCCGGCAAAGTTGAGAACCACCAAGCCGGCAGAAACGATAGCCTGCACAATCAGCGCGGCGTACGGTGTGGCGTAACGCGGGTGAATGTGGCCCATCCAAGAAGGCATGTAGGAATCGAGGCCGGCGACGAATGGGATGCGGGCACAGCCACCCATCCATGCGGAACCGATGCCAGCGATCGAGACGCTGAGCATGAGCGCGAAGGGCACGGTGATCCAGCCAAGACCGACGCTGGCGGCCATGTGCGTGACGGCCTGAACGATGCCCTGCAGTACATTGACGTTTTTTCCAACTGCAATGAGAAGAGTGAGGGTAGCGCCGACGTAGAGCGCGCCCGAGAGAACGCCGCCCCAGGCAACTGCGCCGGGAAGAGTGCGGCTGGGATCCTTAATTTCGTCGCCCATGACAGAGGCGAGTTCGAGGCCGACGAGACCGAAACAGATCACGCCGAAAGAATTCATTACGAAGCGCGGGTTGGGCGGGATTTTGAAATCGGCGGCGGTAATGGTGGTGCCGAAGCGCATCCAGATCACTACACCTAAACCAATCAGAACGGCGGCTGCGATGAATGTTCCGATGGCGCCGATGTTGTTGATCCACTTGCCGACGCCGAGGCCAAGAATGTTGAGGACGGTGAGAAGAGCAAGCAGCGTAAGCGATGTGATGGAAGCGAAGAGCTTGTTATCGGCAAGACCGAGGTGGCTAGGGCCGAGCACGTAGACGGAGACGCCGACGAAGTAGAGCATGACCGTCGGCACGTAGAGCATGTTGTTGGTCCAGTAACACCAGCCGGAGAGGAAGCCGTGGAAGTCGCCGAAAACTTCTTTCGCCCAGAGGTAGACGCCGCCTTCTCCGGGATAGCGGTGGGCGAGTTCGATGACGGCGATGCCCTGCGGCCAGAAGAAAAGGAGTAGCGAGATGATCCAGAGCCAGATGGTGACGCCACCGTTGGCGGCGATAGAGGGGACTACGTTCAGGTTGAAGACGGCGACTACGAAGAGGAGGACGAGGTCGCGGCGTCCGAGGGCGCGGATCAAATGGGTGGTGGCGGGTTGGGTGGTGGTGGACAAAGCACATTCCGAACCGCAGCGGCTAAAGCCGTCTTCATAGGACTCGGGAATCGCAGCACTAAAGCGCTGCGCCACCCAAAAGCCTAAACCTACTGAGCTTCGCTCGGCGGACAATCCCTTCGACTCCGCTCAGGGCAAGGTCGGCGGCTGTCTCTACATGGGCGTTGCTTTCCTGCTTGAGCCTTGCCGATGCGTGCAGAAGCGGGCGAGGGCGCCCGCTCCCCACACAAACAAATCTAGTGCGCGGCTAATACTGGTTGGCCGATGCGTTCCTGTTGGGCTTTCGCGAGCGACGCGGCGATGTCGTCGAAAGCAGATAGATGCTTATCGATGTCGGCCTCGGTGTGCTGGACCGAAATTGTCCACTGCTCGTCCCACCAGTAGGGCTGCGCCATCACGCCACGGTTGACCATGGCGAACCAGTAGTGCCGCCAGAGATCGATATCGATCGTGGTCCAGTCGCGGTAGTTGCGAATTTCCTTCGGATAAAACAT
>JAUTWY010000228.1 GCA_030838305.1 Acidobacteriaceae bacterium | reverse complement strand
CGAGGTGCATACCTTCGAGTACGGCCAGCCAGGCGGCCAGACCAATCGTAAAAGACGGGAAAATGATGTGGAAGGAGATCGTGAATGCAAACTGCAGACGGGACAAAAACAACGCGGTGAACATGGTTGATCCCCTTCCGTCGAGTGTCTTGGTGCCAGCGCGTCAGGTTGACCTTCGCCAAATCAATGAGCTCGTGTGCCCTGCCGTCCAGGACGGCTTTCATCATGAACATTCCGAAGTGATAAGCTTCGTCCACGGTCGTTTTCGGTGGCATCACCAGTTCCTGGCGGGCGCTCACCACGTCGACGAGTGCCGGGCCGTCTTGGCGGAACGCTTCGGTTAAGGCGCGCGCCCTTTAGGTCTTGAGCGAAACCTTCGTCCATTCCTCTCATCCTTCTTGGCTTGAAAGCTCGCCTTACGCGCACGCCTCCAATGGAAACAACCTCCATCGATGCACCGCAAAGCCGTTTGGCATCTCCAAACTATCCGCCATTCACATAGGTAAATCCCGCCCGCTGCAACTCGACCAGGAAGGCGACGACGCTTGGAACCAGGATGGCACCCGGAATGAGATTATTGGTGAGGTCAGCAGCGATCTCATTGACCGGCGTTGCGGAAAAACTGGCTTCGCCAGCCAATTTTCGGGCAATCGCATGAATGCTGTCGTGACAGGCGAGGAAAACGGCGCCCCTTCGCTGCAATGACCTGATGTTGCTGTTCAGAGGCCCGTAAAAGCCAGATATATTCTGAAGATCATCGGAAGGAGACGCCCCTTCCCTTTCGACGATGAAGCTGTTCGACGGGAATTTTCGATCAAGCAGTTCCGGTATCTTGTATTTGTCCCAGATCGCTTGTGAGAACAGGGCGAAATGAGCCGCGCCGTGGGTTGCAGACACGGCTAGAAACTCTGCGTTGCCGTGCGCAAACATCTGACCGTTCATGGCCTCCCGCATCAATCCCAGCCAGGGACTAGCAAGGTTTGCATTATCCCAGGCCTGAATGGACTTGTACTTATAGGACAGAACTTCAAGCGCGGCCTCGTGATCCCAATCGTTCGGGTTCGTGACAATAAACGGCGCGCTTTTGAAATCCCGCCGGCGCGGCGCGGCAAGCAACCGATTGCCGAGCTCCCGCAAGGCGCCCTTCGATTGCTCGCCGGGAGATTTGCTTGCAGCAAGATCATTCGCAGCAAGCGGCTTCGCTAGGGCTGAGCGACCGATGCCTATTGTCGCCAACGCAGCCGTGACATGACCGAATGTCAGCAGCGTTTTTCTTCTATTGATCAGGGAGCGGCTATTGCTCATCGTGTTCTCCATCTGTCTGCGCTGAGAGCACGGCTCAATAGTCATAGACATTCACAGCTTTACCGACCAAGCCTTCGAGCGCATTGCTTAAGCTCTGGACGGTTCCGCTGTCCTTGATGTCGTATTCATCGGCCAGATGGTCCATGCTGTGGTAGCTGACCCAGACGCGGCCGCGCTCGTCCTCCCAGATCGACAGGCGCAAAGGCAAGTCCAGCGCGATCGCCTGGTTGTCCAGCATGAGTTTGGTGCCGACCTTGGCATTGCCGAACACGAGCACCTTGGTCGGCCGCAATTGCAGTTCCGCCTTTCTTGCGTTTTCGCTGTGATCGAACGTCGCAAATATGGGGATATACATCGACTTCAATTGGGATTCGAGCCGCACCACAGTCTCATCGACACTGTATTTACTTTCCCGGGTGACGATCTTGTCCGTGTCGATCGGAGCACCGAGCCCAGCCAGGTAGGCCTCCGCAATATCCCGAGCCAAGCCAGTCAGATCCACACCCTCCTTGTTCGTCAGCAGCGTGACGCAGACGAGTTCGCTCGCCGCAGTGAAGCGGCTCAGATAGGAGCTGAATCCCGGGGATGAGCCCTTCACCTCCATGAAGCCGGGATGGTGCGTAAATTCCCATCCTGCCATAGCCGGCACTGTGGTTCCGTTTTCGAGCTTGGTTGGCTGGTAAATCAGCGCGTGGTCTTCCAGGCTTTTAACTAGCGTACGGCCGGCGAGCGCCGTATCCCAAACACTAATGTCTTCGGCGGAGGACCATATCGCTCCGAAAGCAAACAACGACTCTGAGGACTTCCCATCGACGGCGACAAGTTTGCCCTTCTCCTCCCTGTAACCGACGGCGGGCTCAACCGGATCAATGTAAGGGATTTCGGATTTGAAGCGGACATGCTCGTTCGCCGTGGTGTCCTGGGACGGACGGTCGAGGAAGGATTTAGCGGGGAAGTCCTCCGCGAACATCGTGCTGCGCAGACCAAGAGGCTCGATCTGGAATTTCCTCACATACTCGCGAAACGACATGCCGCTGGCACGCTCGATGGCTAGGCCGAGCAGGATAAAATCCGTGGCACTCAGGTGAACCTCGGTGCCGCTTTTAAACAGAAGCGGCTTGCTGGCCACAAGCGCAAGCAGGTCGGCCGGTCGATACTTTTGGGTCTCATTGAAATCGGTGCTGCGGCGGTAGTCTGGAATTCCGGAGGCATGCTGCAGGAGTTCAAAAATCGTGATCTTGCCCCATGCGGCGGGGATGCCGGGCACATATCTCTCGATGGCATCATGAATGTCGAGTTTGTGAGCCTCGGAAAGCTGGAATATCGCAACCGCGGTAAAGCCCTGCGTGATGGGGCCAATGTTCCACATCGTCCTTGTAGAGGCCAGTTCGTCATTCGTGATGCTCGCGCGGCCATAACCGGCAGACCGGGGAACATACGGTGCCTGAACGATCGCCATTGTTAGGCCCGGCAAATTGTTTTTCGCCATGAAATCGGCGATGCGTTCATCGATAAACTTGCCTCGAACCGCCAGCGCGGTCTGTGGACGACCGGCTCCCGGACCGGGCTTGTCTTTGGAATCCGCGGCGCAAGGTCCAATCGATAACGTCAGCGCCAAGGCAACCGCGGACGCGGACAAAAGAATCCGTTTGTTCGTAAGAGTGCTTTTCATGGTGGGACTCCTTACTGGGGTTGTTGGATTGAGCGATGATGGGGGAGACGCGGGTCGACACAGACCGTGGGCCTATTCCGATTGACTGCCGCGTTGCTGCGGCTCGCCAAAGAAGACCCGAGACTCGAAGCCATCGCGCTTCGGCATCTTGATTTTTGACAAATTGGCTTTGTCGAGGGTAATATCGGTTGGCAAAAGCCCGTTGCGATACAGCAACCACGGTCTGGTCTGACGTCGATGTCCCAGGCGGAGATTTGCGCATTGGTCGGAGGTCTTCCGAAGTCGGAAGCGGAATGTTCTCCGGCTTCGCTTCGCGATTGAGGTTGCAGCATCAAAAATACCACAACAGTTGCTTGTTTCCTGTTCGGTGCGGGCTGACGCTGATTGTATGAACTCATTCCGTCACTCCGAGCGTTTCGAGCAACTTCCTTCGCACGCCGTTAAATAGCGAAGCCGTCGAAATGTATTTCACGTCTGGCCCACTCGCTTTCATGAAAGAACGCTTCAGCAGTGGGATCGGATACGATCCCGTCGAGCGGGCAAATCGGAGGAAAGCCAAACTCGAGGGCCAACAAAACGGACGAATGCGCTGGTACGAGGGACGAAGCGGCGATCTGAATGAAAGTCCAGCGGCTTGGCAGAAAGCGCGCTCCGCGCTCAAGCAGCCTCGACAACGGAAACTACCAGCGACTGGTCCCCAGAACGCTGCAAGAGCGGGAATATTGGCAACGCCCATATTGCTGCCGTTTGCGCCGGGCGCTATTTGCCTCTATGCGGACCTTCAGACATCAGCCGTGAGCTTCGCTGTCCGGTGAAATAACTCCACAACCATTGTGTTCGAACGCGCATGCGGTTGTGACGCTGAGGAAGAGAAATAAGATGGACCGCAGCCCACACCA
>JAUTWY010000134.1 GCA_030838305.1 Acidobacteriaceae bacterium | reverse complement strand
GTTTGTTTGCAAGCAGAAATAGAAAAGAACGGTGGTCAGCGGTGAGTGGGCAGTGGCCAGTTGAACGAAATGCGCTTTCGGCCGCGTAGCTCCGGTGGATTGTTTACTGACCACTGATGCACTGATCACTGCTCTTAAGTTTTCCACAGCCTTGCACCTCGGTAACCCCGCACCCACTTCCGAACACGGCCCTTCCGTCATATTCTGATAACGAAAGCAAACTGGTAGGGTTGGGTGCCTTTACTCATCTTCATTATGGATTCATTGCGACTCTATTCGCTGGTTGTTGCTGGTGGCACAGCCGTTGCTCTTGGCGCGTACGCGCTATTCCGGCGCAAGCCCAAGGGGCCCGCAGAACTGGAACGCGAACGCCGCACCTGGCTCGACGGCATTGGACGCATCACCGACGGCACCGTCATCGATGTGCAGGAGATGCCGCAGAGCGATGGCCATCATGCGGCCGTGCTGCTCATTTATAAATATGACGTTGCGGGCGTGTCGTATGAATGCTCGCAAGACGTTACCTACCTGCGCCAGTGGATCAATCTGCACTCCTGCCGATTGGGTCTGCCCACATCAGTGAAATTCGATCCACACAATCCCGGCAACTCGCTGGTCGTTTCGGAAAGCTGGATGGGGCTGAGGCAGTAGCAGTGGCCAGTGGGCAGTGGGCAGTGGTGAGTCAGTAAAGACGAATTCGCCAGCCAGCTTGGTTTCACTGACCACTACTGGTTACTGGCCACTGATCACTTGCCCTGCATTTCAGATCTGAAAGTCCAGATAATCGTCCTGGAATAACTCTTGGGGGGAGATATTCGGTGTTGAAGTGACGTCGGCGAGTCTCACGTCAGGCTCAGCGCCCAGCGCTTCGTGCGAGTGGCGCTGAAATTTCTCACGCAACTCGTGCAGTTCTTCGGCCAGCTTAATGATTACGTCAGACAGCGGGTCGCGGATGTCCTTGGGATCGGTGATGACTACGCGTTTGCCGTCGCGCAGAACAATGTGTCCGGGCACTCCCACGATGGTGGAATTGGCGGGCACACTCCGCAGCACGACCGAGCCTGCGCCTACACGGCAATTGTCTCCGATGGTGATGTTGCCCAGCAACTTGGCTCCGGAACCGATGGAGACGTGCTTGCCGATGGTGGGATGGCGCTTGCCTTTCTCTTTTCCGGTCCCGCCTAGCGTTACGCCCTGATAAAGCGTGACATCGTCGCCGACGACCGCTGTTTCGCCGATTACCGTTCCTATGCCGTGGTCAATGAAAAGACGGCGTCCAAGTTCTGCGCCGGGATGAATCTCGATGCCAGTGAAGAAGCGCGCAAATTGCGAATTGAGTCTTGCCAGGAAGCACATGCCATGAAGCCACAGCCAGTGGGTCAGATGATGCGCCCACACCGCGTGCAGGCCCGGATATAAGAACAGGACCTCAAAGTAGGAACGGGCGGCGGGGTCCGACTCAAAAACAGCGGCAATGTCCTCGCGCACCGAGCGGAAGAAGCTGATCATGGGGGTCTCAGTTCTCAGTTCTCAGTAAAACCGGCGCAGTTTGTCCGCGTCATCGTGCTGTTCCATTGCACTGAGAACCAAGAGGTGTGAACTTTCTTTCCTCTTCCCCATGAACGTAGCTCAGCTAGGGAAAGAGTGCAAGGGCCGGTGGCGGAGAACTGAGAACTGAGAACTGCTGTCCGCTAGCTGCCCGGCTGGAAGCCGCCGCTATGGGCGACAGTCATGCGGAGATACTTGTAGGGATTGACCGGAGTGTCGTTAATGCGAACTTCGTAGTGGAGGTGCGGACCGGTGGAGCGTCCGCTGAGGCCCACGTAACCGATGGTATCGCCGCGATGGACCTGCTGACCGGGCGTGACTGCGAAGCCGGAAAGGTGGCCGTAGCGGGTTGAGATGCCGTGGCCGTGGTCCATCATAATGAGCTTGCCGTATCCGCCCTGAAAATCAGCGAAAGTGATTACGCCATCTGCCGGAGCGATTATCGCGTGGCCGTATCCGCTGCCAATATCCACGCCGCTGTGGAACGCCCCCTCTCCGTTGAAGGGATCGATGCGCTCACCAAAACTGGCGGTGACCTGACCATCGACCGGCCAGAGATTTGGTGCAGAGTTCGCCCGGAACCAGTCGGCTGTGGTGGCGTTGCGCGTCATGCCCAGGCTGATGCCAACCGTGGCGGCACCGGTGAGGGCGGAGGTGCGCAGGGCGCTAAGCTGATCCAAAGATGAGGTGACTTCAGCATCCTGGATTTCCCGTTGCGAGGCCGTGACCAGCGTGGGTTGAGACTTCAATCCGTAGAGAGCGGACACTTCGCTGGCAATCGAACCCAGGGAGGCAACTTGAACGTCACGCTCTTTGGCGACCTCCTCCAGGCGGGAATAGCGATCCCTTAACTGCTCTTTTTCGGTGCGCAGTTCGTTGTAGTGCGAAACCTTGAGCAGCATGCGCGCATACGAACTGGCGATGCCGGTGAGGCTAAGGAATCCGATAGCGGCCCCCACAACGAACACGTATAGATAATGGACAGGAATGGATATCTTCCGTAACTGTCCGTCGTCCCCGCGGGCCACAAATAGGATGTAGAAGCGCTTATGCAAATGCTTTCCTTCCTTCGCCTTGAATGATCAGGAGCCGAGAAATACAGGCAAGTTCTGAGGTTGCAGAAAGCCTGTTCGGACCGCCTGATGCTCGAGCCGCGCTTCCCGTCTTGGGAATGGAAAATCTTAACGCGCCCTTTTTCCTACCGAACCGAGGATCAAACCAAAAAACAACTCGTCTGCAATTCCAACAAGATGCAGAACTTAGCTTCTCCAAAGTTACTGAACGTCACTCGGCCAGAGTATCTGTGAATGTTAGGTAAAAGGTAGCAAACCGGGTACTGCCTGTCAACGACCGCGAGGGCCATTAGCCGTTACTTAAGGCAGGGTAACCACAAGAGCCCGCGGAGATGTTACCGGTGCGGATGGGCACGTGGGCATATTGGCCAGGAGGTCTGTACGAGGTTCCAGTGGGCGGTTGATGCAATGACGCGCGCGACCGGTCGAATCCGGCGTCGTGGGGGCATACGAATGGCGTGGCTGGCGAAGTGATCCAGCATTCTTGAATCTGGGGAGCAACGTTCTGCATCGGTAGCTGGGCGTCGCTTATATTGGTTGCCGTGGTAATTGCCGAAAAAGCGTTGATCGCTCGAATTCGCCGCATGGCGAGGTCTGCAAGAAATCCTTTTATCCCGACTGGAATTGGAGACGACTGCGCCGTGCTGCGACTTTTGCCGGGCCGAGGCAAAGAAAAAATAAAGGACGCGCTGGTCACGACGGACTTTACGCTGGAGGGGATCCACTTCCGGCGCGACTGGCATCCGGCCGAGTCTGTGGGACACCGCTGTCTGGCACGCGGTTTAAGCGATATTGCCGCTATGGGCGGCGATCCCGTTGCCGCATTTCTTTCCCTGGCGCTGCCGCGCGACCTGCCACAGACCTGGGTAGGCCGCTTCGCCCGTAGCTTGATCAGCCTAGCGGAGAGGCACGGCGTCACGTTAGCCGGTGGCGACATGGCTGAGTCGCCCAATGGAATTCTGGCGGACATCGTTGTTCTGGGGTCAGTTCCCAAAGGCAAGTCGGTCTTGCGATCGGGGGCGCGGCCCGGAGACCTTATTTATGTGAGCGGCGAACTGGGTGGTTCGACGGCCGCAGTATGGGAAATGCGGAAGAGGCCTAAGCGCAAGTTGAGTTCGCGAGATTATCCGCGGCACTTCTTCCCCGAGCCGCGAACCGAACTGGGACGCATTCTTCGAGAGAAAGGCCTGGCGTCCGCCATGATCGACACCAGCGATGGCCTCTCGACTGACCTGGCGCACATCTGCGAGGAAAGCGGCGTTGGGGCGGAGGTCGAGGCAGAACTCATCCCCCACGCCACTGTTGGCAAGCCCGCGCGGGAAGTCGATCTGCAGTTTGCCCTGCACGGCGGGGAGGACTACGAACTGCTCTTCACCGCTCCGCCCGGCAAGCGCGTTCCATCCCGCATCGCCGGAATTCCCATTACGCGGATCGGGCAAATCAGGCGAGGCAAGCAAGTAATCCTGATGAATTCGTCCGGGGTTGGCTACGAGCTTCACGCAAGAGGATGGGAGCACTTCCGCAGATAAATCACAGCCCGGATTCGTGTCAGGTTCACAGGTTGGGTTCGCATCAGGGCACGGCTTCAGGCGTGCCGCCCAGCGCCAATCAAGAAAACGGGCTGCAGCCCTTGAATGTCCTCGCGGTACCTCGGTTACCCGTCACCATTCATGTATCTACCCGCCAGGAAAAATCGGGGTTAGAGTAAAGATATGCCTTCCCGAATCCCGCTTCTCCGTATCTTCCTTGTCGCGCTGACGCTTGCTGTAACGTCCGCAACTGTATTCGCCGAAAAGAAGCCGGCGCCTCCGCCGCCAGCGCGTGCCAAGTCTCCCGTACCGGCTGTAACCGATGACTACGTGCACAAAGAGTTTGGAGATAACTGTTCGCTGCTGGCGGGGCCACCACAGTTTGTCGGCGACCTCGACGGCGACGGCGTGGACGATCTTGTCGTCGCAGCCCGCTGCAAGAATCCCATGGCCGATCAGGCCGAATATGGATTTCTGGTGGCCGATCCCTATGACAGCTTTTTAGGATTCGGTGATGTCAAAGTCACATCGACATTTGCATCGGACGCGCCGGACCGCAAAGGAGTGTCGCTGCTGATCGTTCACGGGGTAGGCGCCGAGGCTTGGCAGTCCGACAAACCAAAGCCCAAATTCCTGCTGATCAATTTGCCTTTCAAAACCGTAACTGTGAAAAGGCTGGCGCTGAAGAAGAAGACGGTGCTCGGCGTATACATGGAAGAAAAGGGCGAAGGCGAGGCGACTTCCTCGGTCATTTACTGGGACGGGAAGAAATATCGGTATCAATTGCTGGGCGCGTCGCTCGAGTAGCTGTCCCGCATGAAAATGAAAAAGGCCAGCACCCGGCTGGCCTCTCCATACAACCATCTTCCTCTGTGCTTACCCAATCCCCAGGTGAAACACATCCACCACAACAAAAGTTCTGCGATTGAGCAGAACGACGTGCCCGCCAATCACGACATGCTCGCAGCCGGGCGGTGGCGGAGGAAGGTGCCGCTCCAGGTCTCTGGGACAGACCACAATCCTCGCTCGTAGTCCGGGCGGCAGAGTGCCACGCACCACCAGTTGGCGCTCTAGACCGGGGGGCAAGCGGTCGCGCTTAGCCAGGCCGGGCGGCAAGTGCCGGTAGTTTTCGCGGTACCAGCCCCGCATCTCGTCGCGGTCGTGATCAGAATAAGAATGGCGGTCGTGATCTTTTTCGTGGCCTTTACCGTGACCGCGCCCATGATCGTCGTCATCGTCGCGATCGTGCTTGTCGTGACCGTGTCCATGATCCTGCGCTACGGCCAGGGTCGTCGAGAGTGCGAGGCCGAGGACAGCGATTCCCCCGATTCGCAGCCACATGTTGTGAGACATTCGATTCCTCCTGTAAAAACTGCCTGAACCCATAAAGTACGAACCGGCGGCGCTCCAAACAAATTACGTAAGTGCACCATGGACAGCCCTCGTGTCCCCTGAACGAAGGCCGTTAATACCGGTTCCAACTGCCAGCCTATTTCACCCGCTATAATCTTTCGCACATGAATCTCGAACAAAAGACCGCAGAACTGAAGAGGCGTAATCAACTTGCCGAAGCGGGTGGAGGCGAGAAGAGGCGCGAGCGCCAGCATACGGAAGGCAAAATGTCGGCGCGGGAGCGCATCGAGTTCCTGCTCGACGACGGCACCTTCGAAGAGACCGACAAGCTGGTCACGCACCGCTGCAATGACTTCGGCATGGCGGAGCAGAAATTTTACGGAGACGGCTTCATCACCGGATATGGCCGCATCGAAGGCCGGCTGGTCTATGTTTTCGCGCAGGATTTCACCGTTTTTGGCGGATCTCTGTCGGAGACGAATGCGGGGAAGATCGTGAAGATCATGGATCTGGCCGCGAAGATGGGCGCGCCCGTGATTGGATTGAACGATTCCGGGGGAGCGCGCATTCAGGAAGGCGTGGCTTCGCTGGCCGGCTACGCCGACATTTTTTTGCGCAACACTTTGTACAGCGGAGTGGTGCCACAGATTTCCGCGATTATGGGACCATGCGCGGGCGGAGCCGTGTATTCGCCTGCGATCACGGACTTCGTCCTGATGGTCGACAAGACTTCCTACATGTTCATCACTGGGCCCGATGTGATCAAGACGGTTACGCACGAGGAAGTGACGAAGGAACAACTCGGTGGCGCGATGACGCACAACGAAACCTCAGGCGTGGCGCACTTTCTAGCCCACGACGATGCCGAGTGCCTGTCGATGGTGCGCGAGTTGTTGAGCTTTGTGCCGTCGAATAATCTGGACGCCCCTCCGCGCAAGCCTTGCACCGATCCGATCGACCGCGGCGATGCCGCGCTCGATAAGATCGTCCCTGCGCAATCGAATCTGCCTTACGAGATGAAGGATGTGATCCACGCCGTGGTGGACGATGGCTACTTCTTCGAAGTGCAGGAACACTTCGCGAAAAATATTGTCGTCGGATTCGCGCGCCTGGACGGCTGCTCTGTGGGGATTGTCGCGAACAATCCGGCGATGCTGGCGGGCACACTCGACATCAATGCGTCGATCAAGGGCGCGCGCTTTGTCCGCTTCTGCGACTGTTTCAATATTCCCCTGGTCACGTTCGAAGATGTCCCCGGATTCCTGCCCGGCACCACGCAGGAATACGGCGGCATCATCAAACACGGCGCGAAGCTGCTCTACGCCTTCGCCGAAGCCACGGTGCCGAAAGTTACGGTGATCACGCGCAAAGCCTACGGCGGCGCCTATTGCGTGATGGCGTCAAAGCACATCCGGACCGACGTGAACTACGCGTGGCCGACGGCGGAGATCGCAGTCATGGGCCCGGAAGGTGCGGTGGACATTGTCTACAAGCGCGAACTCGAGGCAGCGAAAACCGCCGCAGCGCGCGAGGAAACACGCCAGAGCAAGATCGAAGAATTCCGCGACCGCTTTGCTAGCCCTTACGTTGCGGCTGACCGGGGTTTTGTTGATGCGATCATCCAGCCGCGGGAGACGCGCAAGAAGCTGATCCAGGCGCTGGCGATGCTGGAGAATAAGCGGGATAAGAACCCGCCGAAGAAGCATGGGAATATTCCGCTCTAAAATATTCACTTATTCAAATGTTTCGGAGAGCACAGCTTAGGGTGGGCAAACAATAAGAGTTCCGAGGTGATGTTGGGTCCATTCGTCTCGGCCAGTAGCTCGCTTATGACCCTTGCTTGACCTGCTATCGCAATCTCCCTTGCGGGATGCCGCGCGCGATCTTCGCTCGGGCTCCGGGCTTACCGCCAACCGGAAAAACCTACCCAACGCCTCGGAACTCTATCCTGCCTTCGACGTTTCTTCTTGTTCTCCTCGACCAGCGCTTTGCTATAGACCCTTGCTTGCCCTCCCTGTTCATTTGCATGAAGCGGGTGACTGCGCTTGAGTCCCGGACGCTGCACCAACCGGAAAAACTTTAGAAGCTGTCAAAGAACGATTCTGGTTTTACTCTTTCTATTTTCAGAGTCAATGAAAAGTTTGCGTTTTTAACTCGCCTATTTTCAGCCACGTGCGCGCTGTCCACAGGAGGGTGACCGGAATTGGTGCAGCGGGGGACTGGAGTTCTCGCAACAGGCACGGCAGACACGGATTCTGGCAAGGCTAAGGTTTAGATGACCTGCACTTTTTGTAAGCTGCGAGACTCCACTCTGTGTGAAAAACTCCCAAAACCCTTGCCCTGCAAGGACTCCACAAGGTGTGAAAGTCGGTGGAAGACTGCGGCAGTCGAGAAGCCTGTCGAGCTCTGCTCGACTAGACAGCGGAGGGTGTGGAGGGTGGCTGTCTCCACATGTGGGCTTCGCTGTAGAGCTAGATCGCCTCGCTGACGGCAATTTTCTCGTCGACAAACTGCTTGTCAGCTTCGTCCGTGCCGGCGAGCTGAAATGAGTTGGTGATGGCCGCTTTTCCCTTCTCCACACTGGTGATGACATAGGAGCATCCGATCCAGTGAGCTTCGGCGAGATCGGTGGGCGACCAGCGCGCCGGATGGTCGGGATGAGAGTGGTAAAAGCCGACAATATCCTCGCCGTGCTCGCGTCCCTCGCGCTGGATACGGACCAATTCGCGCGGATCGATGTTGTAGCGGTTCTGCGGAGAATCCGTGCGGGTGTTGCCGCAGCGCGCGGTTGACGTGACTACGCGGACGTCATCATCCTCCAGTCGGCCGAGAAGTACGCCGCAGCACTCGTGGGGATAGGTTTCTTCGCCGTGGCGGCGGAGGGCGGCGTAGTCCTTGGAATCCACTCTTAACATGGAAATGATGACTCACCACAGAGGCACAGATCCCACAGAGAAATTCGAAAGGAATGAGAATGATAGCGCATTTAACATCTGCCTCTCGGCTTGAGGATTTTGTTTGCCTCACTTTCGGTTTTCTCTGCGTCTCTGTGCCTCGGTGGTGAATATTCCTATTGTTCCGTCCAAAATTTCTCGCTCAAGTACTTGTCGCCAGAGTCGCAGAGGATGGTGACAAGCACCGCCTGCTGTTCTTTCCCCAGGTCAAGCTGTTCAGCGATCTTCAGGCTGGCGAAAATTCCTGCCGCGGCCGAGACACCCAGCAGCAATCCACATTCGCGGGCGATGCGACGGGCCATGGCGTGGGCGTCTTCGGTGGAAATCTCGAGATTTTCGTCGGCCAGCATCGAATCGTAAATCTTGGGAACGATCGCGCTGCCCATGTGCTTGGCGCCTTCGATGCCGTGGAAAGCCGAATCGGGCTGCAGCGAGATACACCGGATTTTGGGATTCAACTCCTTAAGCCGTCGTGTGCTGCCCATGAATGTTCCGCTGGTTCCGAGCATGGCGATGAAATGAGTAACGCGTCCTTCGGTCTGTTGCCAGATTTCATTCGCAGTACCGTGATAGTGCGCCAGCCAGTTGGCATCATTCGAGTACTGATCGGCGTAGAAATACAAATCCGGATGCTTGGCGGCTAGTTGGCGCGCCATGCGAATTGCGCCGTCAGATCCTTCGCCGGGATCGGTATAAATAATATTCGCGCCATAGACGCTCAGAATCTGCTTGCGTTCGACGGAAACATTCGTCGGTATGCAAAGTGTGACTGGAAATCCCTCGGCCGCGCCCAGCATGGCATATGCAATACCAGTATTTCCGCTGGTGGCGTCGAGCAGAATTTTGCCGGGACTGAACTTCCCGTTGCTGCGTCCCTCGGCGACAATGTTGGCCGCGGCGCGGTCCTTCACGGAGCCGCCAGGATTGTGCCATTCCGCCTTGCCCAATAGCGTTACACCTGGCAGATGTTGAGTGAGCCGATCAAAGCGCAACAAAGGAGTGTAGCCAATTCGGTCCAGCGACTTTTGGCCGGGGCGAGGAATGGCGGATTCCGGTGCATCCTGGGCCGGAAAGCTCGCCGTCGACCACTCTGAACTCTGACCCATATTCGAACCAATCCCCGTGACTAACGTAATATGCAAAGAAGTGCGAAACAGGCTATGTAGTATGGTGTCTTTAGATGAGACAGATTGCAAGTCGATGCAGCCTTAAATAAGCAGCGCACAGTTTTGGGCGGAGCCTGCATCTAAAGGATTGGAAGCGTACACAAATGTCGAAGGATATCGAAGCACGAGGTTACGACGAAGCACTGGGCTGGTTGCGCGAGCACGGTTTCGATGTAACCGAAGCGCCGGGCACAAACGGCCGCGTGTTCCTCAGAAAATATAACGTATCAGCCGCGATTCAGAAGACGCCCGAAGATGGCGTGAAGATCTTCGCCTATCCCGGATACCTGATTGGGAGCGAGATCTCAAAACTTGTGAACCGCGGCTACCAGCAGTTCTTGAAGAATTCAAAGACTGAAATTCCAGCGAGCGCCGACCACCTCAAAGCGTTACAGTCGTTTGCCGAAGAATTGAAAGTAGGGCTGGGACTGCCCAGCCTTTACAACGAATCGCTGGGAACGGTAAGCGAGTCTTATCAATACGACCGTATCGAGGATCGCGACAAGGCTCCGGTCGATCGGCCGAAGCGGCCCTGGGAAGTCGCGGGCAAAGCGGTTGCTGCCAAGGCTGCCGCCGGCAAGAAGGGCCGGGCATAACTTATTTGGTCGCTTGGATCGCTCTGATCGAAATCGTCCTGTAATTCCAATAATTCCAAATCCACAAAATTGTGCGAAACTGATCCACTCTGTCAAGCAGAGTCGGAGGGTTTGCATGCCTATGAGATTTATCTCCTACTTCGTATTCTTACTTGCCGGATTGCAGATCATCGTGTTCGCACCGAATGATCGGGCACTCGCCCAGGCCACAACGGGCGACAGTGGCACGGTCGCTGTCGAACAGGTCCTGCGAATGCAGCAGGAAGCGTGGAACAGGCACGATCTGGAAGCCTTCATGGCAGGCTACTGGAATTCTCCGGAGCTGACGTTTTTCTCGGGCGGGAAAGAAAATCATGGCTGGCAGGCGACCATCGACCGTTATCGTGCGACGTACGCGAGTCCTGGACACGAGATGGGAAAACTGGAATTCTCAGCCTTGCGCGTCAAGATACTGGGCGCAGATGCGGCCTTTGTGCGCGGCGCGTGGCAGTTGACGATGTCCGACGGCAAGACGCCGCACGGATTGTTCACGCTGGTGTTTAGCAAATTCCCTGAGGGATGGAAGATCGTGCACGACCACACTTCCGCGGCGGAGTGAAGAGCTTCAGCTGCTAGCTACTAGCTTCTAGCTTCTAGCTCAAAGCTCTCCTGGGACTCATTTGAGCATCCACTTTTTCGCTCGCACTTGTACTCGCGTGCCATCGGGGAGCTTGCCGTTCACCAACTCAACCACACCGTTGCGGATCACGCCTTCTAGTTCCTTGGCAGCAGGATTTAGATTGGACACATTCGCGGGCGAGGGCGCCCGCGCTACACGTCCCATGCCTTTGT